>QGUX01000033.1 GCA_003242275.1 Pseudomonadota bacterium
CGGCCTCGAGCCGGGCGTTTCGTTTTCAGGCCTGTTCAGGAACGGCACTGTTCCATTCGGGATAAACTCCTGCCCCTTGCAGCCCAGACCGAAATCGGGGGAACAAAGTGTCGATCTACAGAACAGTCCTGGGCGCGGTCCTGCTGTCCGCCCTCGCCGCCTGCCAGAAGGGCGGCGAGTCCGTGGTGCAGCGCGGTCCCGCGGCCGCCGTTGACCAGCAGCGCCTCGAAGCCGCCTCGCAGGGTTCCACGCAGTGGCTCACCTATGGCGGCAACTACGAGGAAACGCGCTTCAGCCCGCTGAAGGCCATCAACACCGCGAACGTCGGCCAGCTCGGCCTCGCCTGGTACGCCGACTACGACACCAACCTCGACCAGCACGGCTCGCCGCTGTACATCGACGGCGTGATCTACGTGTCCACCACGTGGAACAAGGTCTATGCCTTCGACGCGAAGACCGGCAGGACGCTGTGGCAGTACAACGCCAGGGTGCCCGGCGAGTGGATCCGCAACGTGTGCTGCGGCATCGTCAACCGCGGCATCGCGGCCTACGAGGGCAAGATCTTCATGGGCACGCTGGATGCCCGCCTGGTCGCCATCGACGCGGCCACCGGCAACGAGGTCTGGTCCACCGACACCATCCTCGGCGACCGCAACGATCCGCTGAACCGCTACTCGATCACGATGGCGCCGCGCGTGGCCAACGGCAAGGTGTTCATCGGCGCCTCCGGCGGCGAATTCGGCGTGCGCGGCTGGATCGCCGCCTTTGACGCGAACACCGGCAAGGAGGTGTGGCGCTTCTGGAACGTGCCGGGCAATCCGGCCGATGGCTTCGAGAACGAGGCCATGGAACGGGCCGCGAAGACCTGGAGCGGCGAGTGGTGGAAGGTCGGCGGTGGCGGTTCGGTGTGGGACGGCCTGGTCTACGACACGGTCAACGACCTGGTGATCTACGGCACCGGCAACGGCACGCCGTGGAACGCCGACGCGCGCGACCCGAAGCGCGGCGACAACCTGTACGTGGCCTCGGTGCTGGCGCTGAAGGCCGACACCGGCGAGTACGTGTGGCACTACCAGACCACGCCGGGCGACAACTGGGACTACGACGCCACCAGCCCGATGATGCTGCTGACGCTGCCGCTGGGTGAGGGCGGCGCGGACCGGCGCGTGGTGGTGCAGCCGAACAAGAACGGTTTCCTGTACGTGCTCGACGCGGCCACCGGCGCGCTGATCAGCGCCGATGCGTTCACGCCGGTGAACTGGGCCACGCACGTGGACCTTGCGACCGGCCGGCCGCAGGTGGTTCCGGCCGCGCGCTACGACAAGAAGCCCTGGAACCTCGCCCCGGGCGTGCAGGGCGGCCACAGCTGGCATCCGAACGCGTACAGCCCGGACACCGGCCTGGTGTACATCCCCACCTGGGAAGCCTACTTCCCGATGGTGAAGGAGAAGGAATTCAAGTACTCCCCGGGCGGCTTCAACCTCGGCATCGCCTTCAACCTCGGCGGCGGGGGCCCGGTGGTCACCGAGCCCACCGACAAGACCGGCATCACCGGGCGCCTGAAGGCCTGGGATCCGGTGGCGCGCAAGGTCGTGTGGGAGACAGAGGGCTTCCACAACGACCGGCCCACCAGTGGCGTGACCGCCACGGCCGGCGGGCTGGTGTTCGCGGGCAATGGCGCCGGCCGCGAGCTGCGCGCCCACGATGCGAAGACCGGCGAGATCCTGTGGCGCTTCGACGCACAGACGGCCGTGTATGCCGCGCCGATCACCTTCGAGCTGGACGGCGAGCAGTACGTGGCGGCCAGCGTGGGCGGCCAGCCGCAGGGCGGCTACTACGCGCCGGGCTACGCGCGCATGCTGGTGTTCAAGCTGGGCGGCACGGCGAAGCTGCCGCCGAACGAGCCCTACACCCCGCCGCAGGTGAACCCGCCGCCGTCCACGGCCTCCGCCGACGTGATCGGCCGTGGCGGGGAGCTGTACGGCCAGTACTGCGCCATCTGCCACGGCCCCGGCGGCGACGGCCTGCAGCAGCGCGGCCGCTTCCCCGACCTGATGGTCTCGGCCTTCCTGCACAGCCAGGAGGGCTTCGACCAGGTCGTGCTCGGCGGCGTGCGCCAGGAGCGCGGCATGGGCTCCTTCGCCCAGCAGCTCAGTGCCGCGGACGCCGCGGCCGTGCGCGAGTATCTGGTCGCGCGCGCCCACGAGGTCAAGCCGCAGCGCGAGGCCGCCGCCGCGGCCGAACCGGCCTCCACCGGCGGCAACCAGCACCAGCAATAACGACCCGCTCCGGTGCGAAAACCAGGCCCGGCCCCCGTCGCGGGGGCCGGGCTTTTTTCATGGGCCCGCGATGGTGCTGCGCATCGCGCACCTGCCACTGGCAGTGTTTGCCGGCGACACGTTAAGAGTGGCAAAAACCCCTTGATTTCCCGGCAGATGGGCTGGTCATCCGCATGAAACCGTTGTTAGACTCGCCAGCCCTTACAAGACCGGCCAACGGCCTCTCTTTAAGTTTTTCCGAAGTCAAAACCAGACACAGACAGACAGAGGTTCGCGAACATGAGCAATCTGGAAAGCGTGCTGAAGGCCGCTGGCAACATCGTCGAGCATCTGCGCAACTCGCAGATCGGCGCGTATGTGTACCCGGTGGTCGCGGCTGAGTTCTCCAACTGGCGCAGCGAGCAGGCCGCGTGGCGCAACTCCGCGGTGCTCTTCGACCAGTCGCACCACATGGTCGACCTGTTCATCGAGGGTCCGGATGCGTTCAAGCTCCTCGAGAGCCTGGCCATCAACAGCTTCAAGAACTTCGTGCCGAACCGCGCCAAGCAGTTCGTGGCGTGCTCGTACAGCGGCCACGTGATCGGCGACGCGATCCTCTTCTACCTGGCCGAGAACAGCTTCGTGCTGGTGGGCCGCGCCCCGTCCTGCAACTGGGTGAAGTTCCACGCCGAGACCGGCGGCTGGAACGTGAAGGTGCACTACGACGACCGTTCGCCGTCGCGCCCGAACGGCCACGCCGTCACGCGCAAGTTCTACCGCTACCAGATCCAGGGCCCGAAGGCGAAGTACGTCATCGAGAAGCTCAACGGCGGCCCGGTGCCCGAGATCAAGTTCTTCCACATGGACACCATCAAGATCGGCGGCCAGCCGGTGCGCGCCCTGCGCCACGGCATGGCGGGCGAGCCCGGCCTGGAGATCTGGGGTCCCTACGCTGAGCGCGAGCGCATCCGCGACATCATCCTGAAGGAGGGTGAGGAGTTCGGCATCCGTCCGGTGGGTTCGCGTGCCTACGCCACCAACACGCTGGAGTCGGGCTGGATTCCCTCGCCGCTGCCGGCCGTGTACACCGACGAGCGCATGAAGAAGTACCGCGAGTGGCTGCCGGCCAACTCGTACGAGGCTGCCGGCGCCATCGGCGGTTCGTTCGTGTCGAACAACATCGAGGACTACTACCTCACGCCGTACGAGATCGGCTACGGCCCGTTCGTGAAGTTCGACCACGACTTCATCGGCCGCGAGGCCCTCGAGAAGATGGACGGCGGCAAGGGCGGCCGCCGCAAGGTCACGCTGGCGTGGAACAGCGACGACGTGGCCAAGGTGATCAACTCGATCCTGTACAAGGGCGAGCACTACAAGTACATCGACTGGCCGCTGTCGAACTACGCCAACAGCAACTACGACCTGCTGACGGCCAACGGCAAGCCGGTGGGCCTGTCGCTGTTCTCCGGCTACAGCTACAACGAGCGTTCGTTCCTGTCGCTGGCCGTGGTGGACGAGGACGTGGCGATTGGCAACGAGGTGGTGCTGCACTGGGGCGAGCCCAACGGCGGCACGAAGAAGCTCACCGTGGAGCCGCACAAGATGGCCGAGATCCGTGCCATCGTGTCGCCGGTGCCGTATGCGGTCACTGCGCGCACGGCGTACGCCGAGGGCTGGCGCACCGGCAAGACGAAGTAAGCGCGCACGAGCGATTGCTTCGAGCCTGATGGAGTAACCGGGGCGGGTATCTGGTGGCCGCGAGGCCTGATCCGGTACCCGCCCCGTTTTGTCTGCGACTGATTTGAGTCCTTTGAACCGCGCACGACCCGAGCCGGGCCGCAAAGCGCACATGGAGATCCACAATGGCCGTTAAGAACCTCGAAGACCGCATGAAGGCCGCCGGCGGCGCGCTGAAGATGCTGCGCGACTCGCCGACCGGTCCGAATCCGTATCCGGTGGTCAAGCCCGAGTACACCAACTGGCGCGACGAGCAGTGGGCGTGGCAGAACACCGCCGTGCTGTTCAACCAGAGCTTCCACATGACCGACCTGTTCGTGTCGGGCCCGGAGAGCTTCGAGTTCCTGAACTACCACGGCATCAACACCTTCAAGGGCTTCGAGCCCGGCAAGGCCAAGCAGTACGTGCCGGTGACCTGGGACGGCCACGTCGTCGGCGACGTGATCCTGGTGTACCTGGCCAAGAACAAGTTCGACCTCGTCGGCCGTCCGCCGGTGATCAACTGGCTGACCTACCACGCCGAGACCGGCAAGAACCCGCGCACGGGCAAGAAGTGGCAGGTCAAGCTGGTCCGCGACGACCGCTCGGCCGATCGCAAGAACCCGTGGGCGCGCAAGTTCTACCGCTTCCAGATCCAGGGTCCCAACGCGCTGAAGGTGATGACCAAGGTGCTGAAGAAGGCCCCGCCGGAGCTGAAGCTGTTCAACTGGACCTACGTGAAGATCGCCGGCAAGCAGGTCGGTGCGCTGCGCCACGGCATGGCCGGCCAGCCGGGCTACGAGCTGTTCGGGCCGATGAAGGACTACAACGCCGTGCACGGCGCCATCGTCAAGGCCGGCGAGGAGTTCGGCCTGCGCCTGGTGGGCGGCCGCGCCTATTCGTCCAACACGCTGGAGTCCGCGTGGATCCCGAGCCCGATGCCGGGCATCTACTCCGGCGACGAGCGCTACACCAAGTACCGCAAGTGGCTGCCGGCCGACTCGTTCGAGGCCACCGCCTCGCTTGGCGGCTCGTACTACGGCAAGAAGATCGAGGACCACTACGTCACGCCGTACGACCTGGGCTACGGCTTCATGGTCAAGTTCGACCATGACTTCGTCGGCCGCGAGGCGCTGGAGAAGATCCACGACCGGAACCACCGCATCAAGGTCACGCTCGAGCTGAACTCCCAGGACGTGCTGAAGGTCATCGCCTCGCAGTACGACAACAAGGGCAACCCGGGCGAGCGCGGCAAGTTCTTCGAGTACCCGTCGGCCGTATACAGCATGTACCCGCAGGACAAGGTGCTGTCGAAGGACGGCAGCAAGATCGTCGGCGTGTCCACCTGGGTGGGCTACAGCTCCAACGAGCGCAAGGAGCTGACGCTGGCCTACCTGGAGCCCGAGTACGCCACCGAGGGCACCGAGGTGATCTTCGTGTGGGGCGAGGAAGACGGCGGCTCGAAGAAGCCCACCGTGGAGCGCCCGCACAAGCAGTTCCAGATCCGTGCGAAGGTCTGCAAGGCCCCGTACGTGCAGGAAGTGCAGAAGTCCTACGCCGGCGAGTCGAGCTGGCGCGCGCAGGGCTTCAAGTAAGCTCCTTCGCACTGCGAAGTGGAGGGCGCCGTGGCGACACGGCGCCCTTTTTTCTTGCCCCCTTGCGTCCGCCGGCGGGGCTTGCCGAGGGGGTGCCGCTCACCAGCCAACGCGGGTAACCTATCGGACCTTTCGCGCAGGGCGACTGATTCCTAGAGAAGAGGGGAAGACCATGGCCACTCCAGCCACGCAGATGTCCGAGAACGTCACCACGCCGCTGTTCATCAACGGCAAGGTGCGCCAGACCCAGGAGCAGATGGCGATCGCCGATCCGGCCAAGCCGGGCCGCGTGGTCGGCTACGCGGCCTCCGCAACGCCGCAGGACGTGGCCGATGCAGTCGCCGCCGCCAAGGCCGCCTATCCGGCGTGGTCCGCGCTCACGCCGCAGAAGCGCGCCGAGCTGATGAAAGCCGCCATCGAGGGCGTGCCGGATTCGCCCAACCCGTTCGAATCCACCGACGCGGCCATCCTCTCGCAGGAGAACGGCAAGGTGCGCCTGGAAGCGTGGGTGGACGCGCTGGTGCTGCAGATCCGCTGGAGCCTGGCGCTGATGCACGCCGACGAGGTCAACGAGGCCAAGGTGCTCGAGCCGGTGCCGGGCCACATCCCCACTCGCACCACGGTGAGCTACCAGCCGCTGGGCGTGGTCAGCATCATCGTGCCGTTCAACTGGCCCATCGCCATCCTCGGCGCGGCCCTGCCGCATGCGCTGCTGGCCGGCAACACCGTGGTGGTCAAGCCCGCGCTGACCGCGCCGCTGGCCACCGCGCGCGTGGTGCAGCGCATCGCCGAGAAGCTGCCGCCGGGCGTGCTGAACGTGGTCACCGGCCCGGACGCCAACATGAGCGCGCTGATCCGCAACAACGATGTGGCCAAGGTGTGCTTCACCGGCTCGGTTGGCGGCGGCAAGAAGATCATGGAGCTGGCCTCCGGTTCGCTGACCCGCGTGACGCTGGAGCTGGGCGGCAATGACGCGGCCATCTTCCTGAAGGACGCGATCATCGACGACACCCACCTGGACCGCCTGTTCGCGGCCATCTACGACACCACCGGCCAGATCTGCATGAACGCCAAGCGCGTGTACGTGCACCGCTCGCGCATGGACGAGCTGGTCAACGGCCTGGTCGAGCGCCTGAGGAAGGTGAAGCTGGGCTACGGCCTGGACCCGTCCACCACCATGGGCCCGCTGCACTCGCCGGCGCAGAAGAAGTTCGTCGAGGAGCTCATCGCCGAGGCCAAGGCCGCGGGCGCGAAGGTGCTGGAGTTCGGCGAGCTGCCCGGCGGGGACATGGCCGGCGGCAACTTCGTGCGCCCGGCCATCGTGGTGAACCCGGATCCGAAGCTGCGCGTGGTGACCGAGGAGCAGTTCGGCCCGGTGATCCCGATCATCCCGTTCGACAACGTCGAGGACGCCATCCGCGCGGCCAACGACACCTGGGCGGGCCTGGCCGGTTCGGTGTGGTCGGCGAACGAGGAGGAGGCTCATCGTGTGGCCGCCCAGCTGGTCACCGGCTACATCTGGATCAACGACCACGGCGCCACCCGTCTGGACCTGCGCGCCCCGTTCGGCGGCATGAAGCACTCGGGCATGGGCCGCGAGCAGGGCATCCATGGCATCCGCGCCTTCCAGGACACGCGTTCCATCTCGCACCTGGACCCGCAGGTGCTGGCGTCGATCCAGCACTGATCGCGCTGCAGCACGGCGGTACGCGAAAAGGGCCGGCACCTGCCGGCCCTTTTTTATTGCCTGCGCGGCGACTGCCTGGCCGGCAATAAATTTGACATTCGGCAAACGAACCTTTTTCCGCTTCCGTTGTCCAATTCTTCCCGGTCCCGAGGGGACGGGTCGTTATAGACAGGGGGAAGAATTCGATGTCGTCGATGCCGCAGCAGAACGTCTCGCCGTCGGGGCGCAGGGAAGTGATGGGAGGGCTGGCCAAGGGCCTGGAGGTGCTGCGCACCTTCTCGCGCGCCAAGCCACACATGACCTTGAGCGAGATCGCCGCTCGCGCCGGGCTGCCTGCGGCCACCGCGCGACGTTGCCTCAACACCCTGGAAGAACTGGGGTACGTGGCCCGCAACGGACGCCAGTTCCTGCTGCGTCCGCAGGTGCTGGAAATCGGCGCCGTGTACCTCGATTCCATGGGCATCCAGGCCCTCACCCAGACCCGGCTCGAGGAGCTGGCGCTGGCCACCGGCGGCACGGCCTCGCTGGCCGTGATGTCGGGCACCGGCGTGGTGGTCGCGGCGCGCGGCTCGGTGCGCACGCAGGCGCTGCCGGTGGAGCCCTACGTGGGCCAGCGCCTCGCCGCGCACGCCACCTCGCTGGGCAAGGTGCTGCTGGCGGGCCTGGGGGCCGAGCGCCTCGGTGCGTGGTTCGAGAAGGCCGACCTGGCCCGCTTCACCGACCGCACCATCACCGACCGCGGCACGCTGATGCAGCAGATCGAGGCCGCGCGGCGCGATGGCTACGCCACGGCGGAAGAGGAACTCGCGCCGGGCGTGGTGGGCCTCGCCGTGCCGGTGCGCGACGCGGCCGGCCGCGTCGTGGCCGCGCTGGCCGTCGGGGTCCACGTGAGCGAGGCGCGGGCGCAGGACCTGGTCACCAGGCACCTGGCGGCGCTGCGTGACGCCAGCCTGGCGGTCTCTGCCGAGGCGGCGCGCATGCCGGTGATCGCGCTGAGCGCGCAGGTGACCTGAAACGCCCCCGCATGCGGTAGCCGCGATCCCGGCTACCGGGCCCGCCGGGGGAAACGGGCGTAAGGACCACCCCCGCCGGCCTACAATAGATGCATGTACGGGGCGGGCCATTACCAGGTGATCGTGGTCGGTGGCGGCCACGCCGGCGTCGAGGCGGCGCTGGCGGCCGCCCGCCGTGGCGCGCGCACCCTGCTGCTCACCCAGAGCATCGAGACCGTGGGCGCGATGAGCTGCAACCCGGCCATCGGCGGCATCGGCAAGGGCCATCTGGTGCGCGAGATCGACGCCATGGGCGGCGTGATGGCGCGGGCGGCCGACGCGGCCGGCATCCACTGGCGCACGCTCAACGCCAGCAAGGGGCCGGCGGTGCGCGCCACGCGCGCGCAGGCCGACCGCAACCTGTACCGCCGCGCCATCCGCCGGGCGGTGGAGAACCAGCCGGGGCTGGAGCTGTTCCAGCAGGAAGTGGCCGACCTCCTCGTCGAGCACGGGCGCGTGGCCGGCGTGGTCACCTCCACCGGGCTCGCCTTCACCGCGCAGGCCGTGGTGCTGACCACCGGCACCTTCCTCGGCGGCCGCATCCACCAGGGACTGGTGAACTTCGCCGGCGGCCGTGCCGGCGATCCGCCGTCGCTGGCGCTGGCCTCGCGGCTGCGCGAGCTGATGCCGCGCACGGGCCGCCTGAAGACCGGCACGCCGCCGCGCATCGACGGCCGCACCATCGACTACTCGCGCCTCACCGTGCAGCCGGGCGACGAACCGCGGCCGGTGTTCTCCTTCCTCGGCCGCCGCGAACAGCATCCCGGGCAGCGCTGCTGCCACATCACCGCCACCAATCCGCACACGCACGAGATCATCCGCGCCGCCAGCGACCGCTCGCCGATGTTCACCGGCGTGATCGAGGGGGTGGGGCCGCGCTACTGCCCGTCGGTGGAGGACAAGGTGGCGCGCTTCGCCGAACGCGACTCGCACCAGGTGTTCCTCGAGCCCGAGGGGCTCGACACGCACGAGGTGTATCCCAACGGCATCTCCACCAGCCTGCCCTTCGACGTGCAGCAGGCCTTCGTGCGCACCATCAGAGGACTGGAGAAGGCGCACCTGACGCGGCCGGGCTATGCCATCGAATACGACTTCTTCGACCCGCGCGACCTGAAGCCCACGCTCGAGACCAGGGCGCTGCCGGGCCTGTTCTTCGCCGGGCAGATCAACGGCACCACCGGCTACGAGGAGGCCGCGGCGCAGGGCCTGCTGGCCGGCATCAACGCCGCGGCGCATGCCTGCGGGCTGGCGGAATGGATCCCGCAGCGTGCCAGCTCCTACATCGGCGTGCTGGTCGACGACCTCACCACCCAGGGCACGCGCGAGCCCTACCGCATGTTCACCAGCCGCGCGGAGTACCGGCTGCTGCTGCGCGAGGACAATGCCGATGCGCGGCTGACGCCGCTGGCGCGCGAGCTGGGACTGGTGGACGAGGAGCGCTGGCGCTTCTTCAACGAGAAGTACGAGGCCATCGAGCGCGAGGCCTCGCGCCTGGCCTCCATCAACGTGCGTGCCGCGGCGGTGCCGGAGGAATGGACGCAGCGCGTGCTGGGTGGCGCCCAGCTGTCGCGCGACGTGAACGCCTTCGAGCTGCTGCGCCGTCCCGAGGTGGACTACGCGGCGCTGGTGGAGCTGGTGGGCGAGGCGCCCGATGCGGCGCAGCTCGATGAACGCATCGCCGCGCAGCGCGAGCTGGAGCTCACGGTGCGCGCGCGCTATGCCGGCTACATCCAGCGCCAGAACGAGGAGATCGAGCGCACGCGCGAGCACGAGTCCGCGCCGCTGCCGCCCGATCTGGACTACGCGAAGGTGACCGGCCTGTCGAACGAGGTGCGCCAGCGCCTCGCCGAGGTGCGGCCGCTGACGCTGGGACAGGCGGCCCGCGTGCCCGGCGTGACGCCGGCGGCGGTGTCGCTGCTGGTGATCCACATGAAACGATGGAGGGCGATGGCAGGATGAGCTACGGATCCGAGGAGGACAGGCGCGCCGGTCGCATCGCCATCGGCATCGTGCTGGTGCTGGCCGTGGTCGCGGGCGGCTGGTGGTGGTGGGGCAGGCACGGCGGCGAGCCCGCGCCGGAACAGGTGGCCGCGGCACCCGAGTCGCCGCCGGTGCAGGAACCCGTGGAGGAGCCGCCCCCGGCCATCCAGCATCCCCTCGGGACCGCACCACCGGAAGAGCAGCCGGCCGCCGACGAGCCGGGCCCGGATCCGGACACGGTCACCCGCCAGGCCTTCGGCGAGGTGTTCGGCCCGGCCATCGCCGAATGGCTGATCGATGAGCAGCTCGCCCGCCGCGTGGTGGCCACGGTCGACAACCTGCCGCGCAACACGCGCATCGAGCCGCTGCGGCCGCTGCGCGCGCCGGCCGGGTCCTTCGCCGTGGAACGCGAGGTGATCGACGCCGCCGTGGGCGAGGAGCGCATCGTGCTCTCGCCGGCCAACTCCGCACGCTATGACGCCATCATCGGCCTGGTGGCGGCGGTGGACGCGAAGGCTGCCGCGGCCGTCTATCGCCGCATCTACCCGCAACTGCAGGCCGCCTACGAGGAGCTGGGCTATCCGGGCCGCTACTTCAACGACCGCGTGGTGTCGGTGATCGACCATCTGCTCGGCACGCCCGAGCCGACCGGGCCGCTGCTGCTGGAGCAGCCCAAAGTGCTGTATCGTTTCGTCGACGAGCGCCTGGAAGCGCTCTCGCCCGGGCAGAAGCTGCTGCTGCGCATCGGCCCGGAGCACGCGCGCGTGGTCAAGCAGAAGCTGCGGGAGTTCCGCGCGCAGATCGCGGCGGACTCCACCGCCAGCAAGGAGTAGTGCATGTCCCTCATTGCAATCCTGGCGTTTGCCATCCTCGCCCTGGTGATCATCGTCCTGGTGAAGGCGTTCGTGGTCGTGCCGCAGGGCTACGAGTACACGCTGGAGAAGTTCGGGCGCTACAAGCGCACGCTGGACCCGGGCCTGCACCTGATCATGCCGTTCTTCGAGGACGTCGGACGCAAGATCAACATGATGGAGCAGGTGCTCGACGTGCCGCGCCAGGAAGTCATCACCAAGGACAACGCCATGGTCAGCGTGGACGCGGTGGTGTTCTTCCAGGCGCTGGATGCCGCCAAGGCCGCCTACGAGGTGGACAACCTGCGCATCGGCATCACCAACCTGACCATGACCAACATCCGCACGGTGATCGGCTCGATGGACCTCGACGAGACACTGTCCAAGCGCGACGAGATCAACCACCGGCTGCTGCGCGTGGTCGACGAGGCCACCTCGCCCTGGGGCATCAAGGTCACCCGCATCGAGATCAAGGACATCCAGCCGCCGCAGGACCTGGTGGACGCGATGGCGCGGCAGATGAAGGCCGAGCGTGACAAGCGCGCCAACATCCTCGAGGCCGAGGGCCTGCGCGCGGCCGCGATCCTCAAGGCCGAGGGCGAGAAGCAGGCGGTGATGCTGGATGCCGAGGGCCGCAAGGAGGCCGCGTTCCGTGATGCCGAGGCGCGCGAGCGCGCCGCCGAGGCCGAGGCCCGCGCGACCGAGATGGTGTCGCGCGCCATCGCCCAGGGCAACACCAACGCGCTGAACTACTTCATCGCGCAGAAGTACATCGAGTCGCTGAAGGAGTTCGCCGCATCGAACAACCAGAAGGTGTTCTTCCTGCCGGTGGAGGCCAGCAGCGTGATCGCCTCGATCGGCGGCATCGCCGAGCTGGCGAAGGACGCCCTGCAGAAGCAGGCGCCGCAGCGCTGAGGGCGCGAGGACCACCCCATGCAAGAGTTCCTCCAAGGAATGACCTGGTGGCACTGGTGGATCGTCGCCGCGGTGCTGGCGGCGGTGGAGACCTTCGTCCCCGGCGCGCTGGCGATCTGGTTCGCGGCGGCCGCCCTGCTGCTGGGCGCGCTGCTGCTGGCGGTGCCGATACGCTGGGAGCTGCAGCTGGTGCTGTTCGGCGTGCTGTCGGCGGTGGCCACGCTGCTGTGGTGGAAGTTCGGCCGCTCGAAGTACGTGAAATCGGAACAGCCCCTGCTGAACCAGCGCGCGGCGCAGTACATCGGCCACGAATTCCCGCTGGTCGAGCCCATCCAGGGTGGCCGCGGCAAGGTGGTGGTGGGCGACACGGTCTGGCTGGTACAGGGCAGCGACGCGCCGGCCGGCACGCGCGTACGCGTGGTCGGTGTGACCGGTGCGGTGCTGCAGGTGGAGAGCGTCTGAAATGAACTGACCGCGGGGCGCCGGCAGGGCGCGGGAGGGGCGAGCGATGACGATGCTGTCGCAGTTGCTGGGTTCGAAGGGAAGCGACGTTTATTCCATTGCGCCCGATGCATCGGTGCTCGATGCGATCCGGCTGATGGCCGAAAGGCACATCGGCGCGCTGCTGGTGATCGAGGACGGGCAGCTCGTCGGCATCATTTCCGAGCGCGACTACGCCCGCAAGGTGGTGCTGAAGGGCCGCTCCTCCACCAGCACCACGGTGCGCGAGATCATGAGTTCCCCCGTGGTCACCGCCGAACCGCACCAGACCGTCGATGACGCGATGCGCCTGATGACCGAGCGGCGCATCCGCCACCTGCCGGTGGTGAGGAACGGCGCCGTGGCCGGCGTAGTCTCGATCGGCGACCTCGTCAAGAGCGTGATCGAGGACCAGCGTCACACAATCGAGGACCTCAAGAGCTACATCCAGGGCTGAAGCTCCCCCGTTCCCGCGGGGCAACTGGGAGCGGATTCCCATTTCCATAATGTGCGCTTCCGCACGCGCACAAAGTGTGAACCATGCCCGCTGGCGCGGCGCCGCGATGACGGATATATGCGGCTCATCCAGATAGCCCGGTCGCCGTGAAGGCGGTGCCAATGACGAACGACGAAATCGACAAGGCCACCGGCCTCGCCCGCGGTCAGCTCCTCACCTTCCGCCTCGGTGCCTCCACCTATGGCGTGGACATCCTGCGCGTGAAGGAGATCCGCGGCTGGTCGCCGGTGACCAAGATCCCCCATTCCCCGCCGCACGTGCTGGGCGTGCTGAACCTGCGCGGATCGATCATCCCGATCATCGACCTCAGGCTGCGCTTCGGCCTCGCCGAGGCCGGCTTCTCGCCGCTGACCGTGATCATCGTGCTGTCGGTGAACACGCCGGCGGGCCACCGCGACTGCGGTGTGGTGGTGGATTCGGTGTCGGACGTGGTGGACGTGCCGGCGGATGCGGTCAAGCCCGCGCCGTCGCTGAAGGCGGGCGAGAGCCACGATTTCATCGGCGGCATCGCCACCATCGACGAGCAGATGCTGATCCTGCTGAACGTCGACGAGCTGGTGACGCGCGACCTGGCGGCGGGAGATGCGGCAGCGGCTGCCGCCTGAAACAACAACAAGGGTAGGAAGGGAATGACCACGGACCGTGGAAGGGCTTGAGAGTGGCGCGGATTCTTGCGGTGGATGACTCGGCGTCGATGCGCCAGATGGTCGGCCTGACGCTGCGGTCCGTTGGCCACGACGTGATCAGTGCCGTGGACGGCGTCGACGGGCTCGCCAAGGCGAGCATCGGCCAGCCAGTGGACCTGGTCATCACGGACGTGAACATGCCCAACATGGACGGGATGACGCTGGTGCGCGAGCTGCGGCGCCTGCCGCAGTACCAGGGCGTGCCGGTCCTCGTGCTGACCACCGAGGCCAGCAACGAGAAGAAGCAGGAAGGCCGGGCCGCGGGTGCGACCGGCTGGATCGTCAAGCCCTTCGACCCGGACCGGTTGCTGGCGACGATCGAGAAGGTACTCGGCTGATTTCTGCCGCGCGGCCGGCGGGACGCGGCCACGCGCGCGAAGGGTTCGTGGAGATGCTCGATACGGCGCGGTTGCGTGAATTCGAATTCACCGACGCGGACTTCAACTCGTTGCGCCGGCTTGTGCGGGAGGTAGCCGGCATCTCGCTGGCGGATTGCAAGCGCGAGCTGGTGTACAGCCGCCTGGCCCGCCGGCTGCGCCACCTCGGGCTCACGTCATTCGCCTCCTACCGCGAGTTCCTGGCGAGCGAGGCCGGGCAGGCCGAGCTGCGCGAGTTCACCAACGCGGTCACCACCAACCTGACGGCGTTCTTCCGCGAACGCCACCACTTCGACTACCTGCGCGATGCGCTGCTGGTGCCGCGCATGGCCGACCCGCTGTCCTCGCGGCGCATCCGCATCTGGTGCTCGGCGGTGTCCACCGGCGAGGAAGCCTACTCCGTCGCGATGACGGTGGCGGAGACCGTGCCGGACTGGCGGCGCTGGGACATCCGCATCCTGGCCACCGACCTCGACACCAACGTGCTGGCCGCGGCCGAGTCGGGCGCCTACACCCTCGACCGCGTGCGGCAACTGCCGCGCTGGCAGATCGACCGCCACTTCGTGCGCCAGGGCCACGGCGAGGGCCTGCGCTACGTGGTCAAGCCGGAACTGCAGCGCATGATCTCGTTCCGGCAGCTCAACCTCACGCATCCGCTGCCGATGAGGGGACCGCTGGACGCCATCTTCTGCCGCAACGTGATCATCTACTTCGACAAGGAAACCCAGCGCGACCTGTTCCAGCGCATGGCGCCGCTGCAGCGGCCGGGCGACCTGCTGTTCCTCGGGCATTCCGAGAGCCTGTTCAAGGTATCCACGGCGTGGACGCTGATCGGCAAGACGGTCTACCGGCGCAACGAGGAGCCATGCTGAACGCGCGTTCCATCGAGGCCGGCGGCTCGGGCATCGCGGCGCGCAGCTACGACAGCTCGCTGGGCTGCTGGGCGACCAAGGTCCAGCCGGGCGAGTTCTACATCACCGTCGCGCACCCGGAGGAGGCCATCACCACGGTGCTCGGCTCCTGCGTGGCGGCCTGCATCCGCGACCCCGAGGCCGCGATCGGCGGCATGAACCACTTCATGCTGCCCGAGGAGACGCCGCATGGCCGCGGCGACTGGCGCGACGCCGTGGGCCTGGCGACCCGCTACGGTTCCTACGCGATGGAGAGCCTGATCAACGGGCTGCTCAAGCTCGGCGCGCGCCGCGAGCGGCTGGAGGTGAAGCTGTTCGGCGGCGGGCAGGTGCTCGACGTCGACATGCCCGTGGGCCAGCGCAACGTCGAGTTCGCGCGCCGCTGGCTGCTCACCGAGGGCCTGCGCGTGGTGGCGCAGGACGTGGGGGGCAAGTCGCCGCGCCGGATCATCTATTTCCCCGCCACCGGCATGGTGAAGGTCAAGCAGCTTCGCCCGGTGGAGAGCCGCGAGGTGCTCAGCAGCGAGCGGCGTTACCTCGGCGACGTGGCGGCGCGGCCGCTGGTCGGCGAAATCGAACTTTTCCGGGATTGACCCATGGCCGACCGTCCGATCCGCGTCCTCATCGTCGACGACTCCGCGCTGGTGCGCCAGATCCTCAGCGAGCTGCTGCGCACCGACCCGGGCATCGAGGTGGTGGGCACCGCGTCCGACGCCTTCTTCGCGCGCAACAAGATCAAGAAGCTCGATCCGGACGTGATCACGCTGGACGTGGAGATGCCGCGCATGGACGGCGTCACCTTCCTGCGCAACCTGATGCGGCTGCATCCCATGCCGGTGGTGATGGTGTCCTCGCTGACCGACCGGGGCGCCGAGATCACGCTGGATGCGCTGTCACTGGGCGCGGTGGACTACCTGCCCAAGCCCAAGATGGACGTGGCCACCCGGCTCACCGAGTACCGCGACGAGCTGATCGAGAAGGTGCGTGCCGCCGCCAGGGCGCGCGTGCGGCCGCCGCGCGCGCACGCCGAGCCGCCCGCGCCGCGTCCCGCGGCGCGCCCGGTGACGGTGCCGGGGCCGGCCAACAGCGCCACGGTGATCGTGCCGCGACTGCCGCCGCGCAACGTCAAGAGCATGGACAAGCTGATCGCGGTGGGCGCCTCGACCGGCGGCACCGAGGCCATCCGCGAATTCCTGATGGGCATGTCGCCGGATTCCCCGGGCATCGTGATCGCGCAGCACATCCCGAAGGTATTCAGCGGCCCGTTCGCGCAACGCCTCGACCGCACCTGCCCGGTGCGCGTGTGCGAGGCCGTCGACGGCATGGACATCCGCCCGGGCCACGCCTACATCGCGCCCGGCGACCAGCACCTGATGGTGATCAGGAGTGGCGGACGCTGGACCTGCCGGCTCGACGACGGTCCGCCGGTGAACCGCCACCGCCCGTCGGTGGACGTGCTGTTCCGCTCGGTGGCGCAGCAGGCCGGGCACAACGCGGTGGGCGTGCTGCTCACCGGCATGGGCAAGGACGGGGCCCAGGGACTGAAGGAGATCCAGGAGGCGGGGGGCGCGACACTGGCCCAGGACGAGGCCACGAGTGTCGTGTGGGGGATGCCCGGCGAGGCGGTGGAACTGGGAGCGGCCGACGAAGTCCTGCCCCTGTCCCGCCTCGCCGCGCGGGCCCTGGAGATGGCGCTGGGAGGCGAGGCCGCCCGCCGCGCCGTCTAGCGACGGGTTACGTCAAAAAAGATGCGCGACTGATACGCACTTCGCGGTATCGCCCTGCGGGTCGGGGGAACATAGGGCCTGCATGCGTACCGAGGAACTGTCAAAGGGGAGCTCTGGAGCAAGGCCGATGGGTGTGGATCTGCGATTTCTGATCGTCGATGACTTCTCCACGATGCGCCGCATCATGCGGAAGTTCCTCAATGATCTTGGTTACACGGACATCACCGAAGCCGAGGATGGCGCGACGGCCCTGAAGATCCTGAAGCAGGGCAACATCGACTTCCTCGTCACCGACTGGAACATGCCGGGCATGCCCGGCATCGAGCTGCTGCGGCAGGCGCGCGCCGATCCGGCGCTGGCCAACCTGCGCGTGCTGATGGTCACCGCCGAGGACAAGCGGCAGCAGATCGTCGAGGCCATCCATGCGGGCGTGAACGGATACCTCGTCAAGCCCTTTACCGCCGAAGCCCTGAAGGAGCGGATCGACCAGGTGCTCGCGAGCTGGGCCGCGAGCTGATTCCCATGCGCAAGGCTGCAAAGACGAAGCCGAAGAAAGCTTCGAAGGTGCGCCTTGCGGCCGCCAGCAAGTCCGCGCGCCGCGCCGGCAAGGCCCGCGCGGCGAAGAAGGCCGGGGCCCTCGCCGCGCGCGGGCGCGCACCCGCCGGCCGCCCGCAGCCTGCGCCGGCCGCGGCCGCCGCGCCGGCTCCCCTGCGCATCGAGCTGGGGCCTGAATGCACGCTGCGGCATGCCGCGGCCCTGCAGGCGCAGCTGCTCGCGGCGGTCTCGCCCGCCGATACCGTGATCGTCGATGCCGGCGCGGTGGGCCGCGTGGACATGGCCTGCCTGCAGCTCCTGGTGGCGTTCGCGCACCGCGAGGCGGCGGCCGGCCGCCGCATCACCTGGCACAACC
>QGUX01000034.1 GCA_003242275.1 Pseudomonadota bacterium
CGCGAACACGGTGATGGAATCGCCCGGGGCGAGCAGCGAACGGGACCATCCCTCGTCCATCAGCGAGCCGGGCGCCTGCATCTCCACGCTCCAGCGTGCCATCGCGCCGCCGTCGGCGTGCCCCGTGAAACATATTTGACTCAATGAGGCTTGCCGACCCTGGGCGAATCCGCGACCCCGGTGCCGGCTCCCTGCTCGGCCCCCGAAGCTTCGCGGCCGGGCCGGGCTCCGCCCCTTATCTGCGCACCTGGTGCCTCAGGGCCACCATGCCACTCCTGTAGGCCTTCACTTCGACCAGGTGCAGGGACACCGTGCGGTCCAGTCCCTGGAAGAAGGGAATACCGGCACCGATCGCCACCGGCATGATGGAGCAGCGCACCTCATCCACCAGGCCCTGGCGCAGGAACTCCCCGCAGACCGTGCCACCGCCCACCACCCAGATGTTCGCGAAGCGCGGCCGCAGCCTGCCGTCGACGATGTCGCGCAGGTCGCCGGCCAGGAACTCCACCGTGGGGCGATTGCGCGGCAGCTCCCGATGCGTGAGCACGAAGGTGGGCTTGTCGCCGTAGACCCAGCCCATGCCGCGCGCTTCGAAGCCCAGCGCCAGCTCGTAGGTGCGCGAGCCCATCACGTAGCAGTCGATGGTGCGCAGGAACCCGGCGATGGCCTCCGGTTCCAGCGTCTCGCCCTCCGGGAACTCGTCCGTGGTCTCCATCCAGTCGACGTTGCCGCCGGGGCCGGCGATGAAGCCATCGAGGCTGGCCACCATGTGCACGGTCACGCATGAATCCGTCCGGGTCACGGCTCACCTCCCTGCATTGCCGCCATCACTGCTGCGCCGCGCGGATGCGGCGCACCGAGTCCATGGTATCCGCCTCCGCCGGCCCCTTGTCGTTCCGGTAGCGTTTCACGCGCGCCAGCCGCAGCGCGAGGCCGCCGGCATAGCGCGGGCTGTCCTGCAGGTCGCTGAAGGCGATTTCCACCACCAGCTCGGGCCGCACGTACACCGTGATGCCGTCGCGGTGGACCTCGCGCGCCAGCAGTTCGCGCGTCTGCCACTCCAGCAGCTCGTCGGTCAGCCCCTTGAAGGTCTTGCCCAGCATCACGTACTCGCCCGTCGCCGGATCGAACGCGCCCAGGTGCAGGTTCGACAACCAGCCACGGCGCCGGCCACTGCCCCACTCCGCCGCGAGCACCACCAGGTCCAGGGTATGGGCGCGCTTGATCTTGAGCCAGTTGGCGCCGCGGTTGCCGGCCTCGTAGGACGAGGCCAGCGACTTGGCCATCACGCCCTCGTGGCCCGCCAGCAGCGCCTCGTCGAGGAACGCCTGCGCCCCGGCCTCGTCGGCGGTGACGAGGTGCGGGATGCGGGCATCCTCGGCCACCACGGCATGCAGGGCGCACACGCGCTGTTGCATCGGGAGGTCGGCCAGCTCCTCGCCGTCACGCAGCAGGCAGTCGAAGAAGTACGCCCGCATCGGCAGCTCCTGCCGCAGGGCGTCCACGTCCAGGCGGCGGCCGAAGCGGCGCATCGTGACCTGGAAGGGATGGGGACGGCCGCTGGCGGCGAAGCTCAATGCCTCGCCGTCGAGCACCGCCTCGTGCGCGGGCAGCGCCTGTACCGCGGCCACGATCTCGGGGATGGCTTCGGTGATCTCGTTCAGGGCGCGGGTGAAGATGCGCACCTCCCCGCCGCGCTTGTGCACCTGGATGCGCACGCCGTCCATCTTCCACTCGAACTGGACCGGGGCGGGCAGTTCCCGCAGGGCTTCGCCGACATCGGCCGCGGTCTGCGCCAGCATCGGCGCCACCGGTTCGAACAGGCGCAGCCGGAATTGCGCCAGCCCCCGTTCTCCCGCGGTGAGCGCCACTTGTGCCAGATGGCCCGGCCCAGGCGCGTACATGGCCGCGCGGCGCACCTTGGCCGGAGGCAACCCGGTCGTCGCGGCGATGGCGTCCAGCATCAGGCCTTCCAGCGCGCCCTGCCGCAGTTCGCCGCCCAGGAGTCGCCGCAGGAACTCCTGCTCCTCCGCCGTGGCGGCCGCGAACAGGTCCTCGAGCAGTCGTGCGCGCCGCGCCGTGGAGCCGGGTCCCGTGGTGGCCCCGAATTCCGACAGGCAATCATCCACGTCCCGCAGCAGCAGGCGCGCTTCGCGGGCCGGCGCCACCGCCGCGGCCGCCTGCAGCATCCGGTAGCCGATGCCGATGCGTCCCTGCGGCAGCGAACCGGTCAGGTACGTGACGGCGAGTTCGATGTCCCCGCTCGCCACTGCGCCCAGGCATTCCGACAGCGCACGGACCTTGGCGAGGCGTGAGCGGCTGGAGGCCACGCGTCGCGAGGTTCCGGCGAGGAAAGCCAGCGTCGCGCGGCCCTGGTTCACCGGCCGCCGCCTCCCCGTCCAGCCACCGCGCCCCCAGCCTGCGTCGGCGAGGCATTTCCGGCCGGCGCCCCGGCGCCGGCGCGGAACAGCACGCTCAGGTTGTTGGCCGGCATCGGCACCACATCCTGCAGCGAGAAACCGCGCGTCGCTGCCTCGGCCGCCACGTCCTCGAGGTTGCGCACGCCCCAGGCGGGATCCTGGCGCTTCAGGTCCGCATCGAAGGCCTCATTGCTGGGCGCGGTGTGCCTGCCCTGGCGACGGAACGGCCCGTACAGGTACAGCAGCCCGCCGGCGGGCAGCAGCTTCGCGCCCTCGTCCAGCAGCGCCAGCGTGGCCTGCCATGGGGCGATGTGGATCATGTTGATGCACACCATGGCTTCGGCGTGTCCGATGGGCCAGGGCCGCACCCGCACGTCGAGGTCCAGCGGCGAGGCGATGTTGGCCAGTCCCGATGCCTCGATGCGCGCCTGGATCGATTCGCGATGCCGCCGTTCAGGATCGCTGGGCAGCCAGGTCAGCTGCGGCGTGGCCGCCGCGAAGTGCGCCACATGCTGGCCGGTGCCGCTGGCGATCTCCAGCACCCTGCCCCGCGCCGGCAGCGCGGGCCGGAGCACCCGCAGGATGGGCTCCTTGTTGCGCTCGGGTGCCGGCCAGGTGAGCACGGCCGCGCCTCATGCGCCCTTGAGCTTCTTCAGCTCCTGGTGCATTTCCACGTGGCGCGGGAACACACCCTGGATGTAGTAATTCAGCAGCGGCAGACTGGACGGATCGACGCCGGCTTCGCGGGCGAAGTGCGAGATCAGGTCATCCGAACCCGTGGCGAGCCGGCCGGGTTCCAGTTCGGCGGCGGGGAAGCTGGGCTTCTGGCCGGCCTGCTCCATGCGTGCGCGCAGCGCCTTGTGCGTGTCGTCCCCCTCTGAAAACACGGTGAAGTCGAAGCGATCGGCAATGCCTGCCTCGGTCAGGAAGATCCGGAGCTTGAGGCAGTAGGGACAGGTCCTCTTCAAATAGACGGGAATGCGGGCCTGGGCGCTCATTTTCGGCCTCCGTATCAGCGGGCAGCACAGACAGGGAATGTTAGCGGGATTAAGTCAGATTCCGCGCGAACCTGGCATGCACGGCCCGTGGCGCGCGATAATGTGGGCTGCCGGCGATCGCCTACATCCATCCGCCCCGGACGCTTCTGGGGCCCGGTGCAGGCGGCCGCTACCGTTCCCGGACAGACCGGGGAGGAGCGATAGTCATGCCGGGCAAGTCGGTGCCGGTGACTGTGGCGGTCTCGACCGCCTTGGGACAATCTCGATGCGATGACGACCTGCTCAAGGTGCTCGGCACCTGGGAGCAGTTGCACCCTGTTGTGCTCTCCCGCTGGACGGACGTGGAGAAGATGCGGCGCAGCCCCACGCTGGCCGACGCGGTGCGCGTGCTGCGTTCACGCCAGGCGGAGGCCGACGCCCAGCTGATGGCCGATGCACAGTCGGCGGCGATGGTCGAAGCCGTGCAAGGGACGGACGGCATTCCCGCGGTGACCACGCGCGACATCACGGTGGAGGGCGCCGCCGGCCCGCTGCCGGCGCGCGTTTACACGCCCACGGGCGGGCGCGACCAGCGCCTGCCGGTGGTGCTGTACTTCCACGGCGGCGGCGGCGTGCTCGGCAGCATCGACGCCGACGAGGAATGCGCGCGCGGCATCGCGGCGCACGCCGATGCTATCGTGCTGTCGGTGGGCTACCGGCTCGCGCCGGAGCATCGCTTTCCCGCCGCCTGGGACGACGCCCTCGCCGCCTGGCACTGGCTGCAGGACCACGCCGCCCTGCTGCACGCGGACGGCGGCCGCATCGCGCTGGCGGGTGAGGGCCTCGGCGCCACGCTGGCGCTGGCCACCGCGATCGCCCTCCGCGACCGCAAGTTGCCCGCACCGAAGCACGTTCTGGCCGTCTGCCCCGTGGCACAGACGCACACCAACACACCTTCCTACCTGGAACAGGCGCTGGCGCGTCCGCTGAGCCGCGCAATGATGGTGTGGATGTTCGAACGCCTGGTGTCCGGGCCCACCGACCTGCGCGACCCGCGCCTGGAACTGGTGAGCGCGGACCTCACGGGCCTGCCGCCGGTCACGATCCACAGTGCGCAGTTCGATCCGCTGCGCAGTGACGCCGAGCGGCTGCACGAGGCACTGGCCCGCGCCGGCGTGCCGGTGGAGTGGCAGCACTTCCCGGGCATGACGCATGGCTTCTTCTGCACGGCCGCGGTGGTGGCGCAGGCACGACAGGCGCACCTGCATGCCGGGCAGCGCCTCGCCGCCGCACTCGCCGCCCCCACTCCCCCGCCGCCGCGCGGACGCAGCTGGCGCGAGCTGGCATCCAGCCTCGTGCAGCTGGTACCGGGGCTGGGCAGCGCCCGCCGCCAGGCATTGGAAGGATGGGGAGCTGCCGCGGCTGCCACTCCGCCCCGCTCCTGATCCATCTTCTTCCCGCACCATGCACGCCCGCGCGGCGGCGTCGCAGCGCGGATGCCGCAGGCGCGCATTTCGGCGACACTGTGCGGCAAAGAAGAACGACGAGGGAGTTCCACATCGATGCAAGGCGCGTCGCGCACGCCGGACGCTGAAGACCGCGGCGGAGATACCGCGCGGCCCGGGCGCTCCAGCACCACGCTGTGGATGCTGCGGCTTGCCGGCCTGCTCGCGGCCGGACTGGTATGGCTGCTGCTCGGCGGCAGCGAAGGACTGGGCGAGGACGCCCGCCGCGTGGCCGCCATCGCGACGCTGATGGCGGTGTGGTGGATGACCGAGGCGATGCCGCTGTCGGCCACCTCGCTGCTGCCCATCGTGCTGATTCCCGCCTTCACGGACCGCACGGTGGCACAGGCCACCGCTCCTTATGCCAATCCCATCGTGTTCCTGTTCCTCGGCGGCTTCCTGATCGCCATCGCCATGGAGAAGTGGAACCTGCATCGTCGCATCGCACTGTGGACCATCGCGCGGGTGGGCTTCAGGCCCAGGCAGATGGTGCTGGGCATCATGCTGGCCACCGGCTTCATTTCGATGTGGGTGTCGAACACCGCCACCACCCTGATGATGCTGCCGATCGGCCTGTCGGTGCTGGCACTGGTGGGCGAGCGCTGCGGCACGGCTGGCAACAAGAGCGCTTCCGCCGACGACCTGCGCCGCTTCGGCACCTGCCTCACCCTGTCCATCGCGTGGTCGGCGACCATTGGTGGACTGGGCACCTTGCTCGGCTCTCCGCCCAATGCCATCGTCGCCGGCTATGCCGCCGGCGAGCTGGGCCGCAGCATCGGCTTCCTGGAATGGATGGCGCTGGGAGCACCGCTCGCACTCGTCTTCATGCTGCTGGCGTGGTGGCTGATGACCCGCGTGCTGTACCGCTTCGAGCTCGACGCGCTGCCCGGTGGCCGCGAGATGATCCATGCCGAGATCGCGAAGCTCGGACGCCTGTCGCGGGGCGAGAAGATGGTGGTGCTGGTGTTCGCATCGGCGGCCTTCCTGTGGATCGTGCCGCCGCTGCTGGCCGGCATCCCGGCGGTGCAGGTGCGATTCGGCTGGCTCGGGCAACTCGAGGACTCCGCGGTGGCCATCGGTGCCGGCATCGCGCTGTTCCTGCTGCCGGGCGGTGACCGTGATGGCCGCCGCGGCATGGTGCTCGACTGGCGCGATGCCGAACGCGGCCTGCCGTGGGGGGTGCTGCTGCTGTTCGGCGGCGGGCTTTCACTGGCCGGCGCCATCGCGGGCAGCGGCCTGGATGAATGGTTCGGCCTGCAGGTGCGGGCGCTGGGTGCCCTGCCTCCCGTGCTGCTGGTCGCCGCCGTCGCCACGCTGGTGCTGTTCCTCACCGAGATCACCAGCAACACCGCCACCGCGGCGACCTTCATCCCGGTGCTGGGTGCGGTGGCGCTGGGCATCGGTGCCGACCCGATGATGCTGCTGATCCCCGCGGCACTGGCCTCCACCTGTGCCTTCATGCTGCCGGTGGGCACGCCACCCAACGCCATCGTGTTCGGCACGGGGAGGGTGACCATCGCGCAGATGGCCCGCGGCGGCCTGGTGCTGAACCTCGCCGGCATCGTGCTGATCACTCTCGCCTGCCTGCTGCTGGGCGGCTGGGCGATGGGCATCGGGGTCCCGGCGCGCTAGTGCCGGTGCGGATGCGGTGCAGGCCGCGCGGCTGCGTGCCTGTAACCTCGCAGTTCCGCGTAGCGCACCATCTGTTCCGGGTCGAGGATGCCGGCCTGGGTGAGGTGCGCCTCGAGGTGCACCCCGCGCAGCCTCGCCTGCAGTTCACCCATCGCCGCCAGTGAGGCGGAGAGGCGCTCCGGCGTCACTGCCCCGGAGGCGAACAGGCGGTCCAGGTTCCGCTCCTCCGCCACCAGTTGCCGTCCGAGTTCCACCGCCCTGGACCGCATCGAGGCGTGCAGGGCCTGCGTGCGTTCGAGCTGGTCCCGGGACAGCCCCAGTTCCGCTGCCAGTTCCAGCACGTGCGCGGGACCGGGATAGCCGTTGAGCTCCGCGGCCCTGGCAAGCCCCATGCCCTGGCCGGACAGGTACGCGTCGATGTCGCCGGCGGACAGGGCCTTGATCTCGCGCTCTTCCTGGCCAAGGTAGGTGGATGCAGGCTCGCCGGCCGGTACGGCCGGTGCAAATGGGATGATCAGGGCAAGAGCGAGGGCGTGACACAGTCTCATGGGAACCTCCTTGGACATCGCATCGCGCGGGACGGCATGGTCAGAAGCCCCGCGCCACGTCGAATACCGAGTACATCCGGTCGCCGTTCGCGAAGCGGCGCATGTTCTCCCGTACCACCAGCCAGCGCATCTCGTTCTCGCGCGCGGCCTCGGGCGAGGCATCGCGGGACATGGCCACCGGCGCTCCGGCCCACGGGGCGAGGATGAGGTTGGGCGCCTCCCACAGGGGATGATCCGTCGCCAGCGGCACCTGCGACGCCCAGTTCAGCGCGGCGCTGCCGATGGTGCCCGACTTCAATGCCGCGGCAAGATCCTCGGCCACCACGATATCGGCGCGCGCCCAGTTCACGAAGATGGCGTCGCGCTTCATGCGCGCGAACATGGCGGCGTCGAACAGGCCGCGGGTCTGCGGCGTCAGCGGCGCGGCGATCATCACCACGTCGGCCTGTCCGACCAGCGAGGGCAGTTCCTCGGGCAGGCCCACGTGGCTGACGAACCCGGGCGGATTGCGGTTCACCGGATCGGTGGCGATCACCTTCATGCCAATGGCATGCGCGATGCGGGCGATCTCGGTGCCGGCGCCGCCCAGCCCCACGATCAGCATCGTGGCGCCTTCCAGGCGCTTGCCAGGCCGGCCGCCGCGCCGATTCAGCTCGCGCGCCCGCTGGTTCTCCAGCGTCACGTCGATGGACCGCGCCAGCGCGAACACGTAGCCCATGCCCATCTCGGCCAGCACGGTGTTCTTCACCTTCTGCGAGTTGGTCAGCAGTACCTCGCCGCGCGCCACGCCGGGCACGAGGTTGAGGCAGGTGTCGCCGCCACCGCTGTTGGCGTGGATCCAGCGCACCTTCGGCGCCGAGGCCATGGCCGCGGTGCAGTTCACTTCCACCAGCGCGTCCGCGTCCTGCATCACGGCGCCGAGGTCGGCTGGACCGCCGACACCTACCACGGTCACGCCGGGTGGCATGGCCTGCTGCAGCCACGCGGTGCGTTCCGCATGGTCCACCACGACCACCAGCCGGCGCGGTGCGGACCAGCCGCGCATCATCTCGCGCACGGGCCGCGCACTTTCGATGAGCTGGAACTCCGCCAGCGCCGCGGCGAGATCCGGCGCAGCTGCGGCGGCCGCAGCCTCGGCGGACAGTGCCTGCGGCGCGGCCGCACCGGCGACGAGGACGAGTGCAAGGCGTGCGATGGTGTTCATGGTTGCTCCCCGCGGGGACCGTACCAGGGCATGGGCCGGCCACGCTCGAAGGCGCCGAGGTCCGGCGCCCTCCCCGTGTAGCCGTCGTTGACATTGGGCAACACCACGCCGGCATCCACCGCGCGCGATCCGGCGCGCAGCGAGAAGTCGAACTCGTCGGGCCCGTAGAAGCGGCGAGGATCGGCGGGATCGGGCGGCGTCACGCGCACGAAGTCATCGTAGTCCACCAGGATGCTGTGGCGGTCCTGGCCGGTCGCGGCGGCGTACTCGCGCAGGGTGGCGAAGCGCCGCACCTCCCGGTCGCCGCTGAAGTCGGCGACCACCTGGCGCGGCGGCGAGTTCCACACGAAGGATTCCTTCTGCCCCGGATTGGGCCTGAAGCCGTTGTAGTCGGAGCTGGAGTAGTTGGTGAACGTGTCCACCGTGAAGATCTCCGGCCAGGCACCCTGCCCCAGGACCAGGTTGTTGCGGAAGTGCAGGTTCGACACCGGCCCCATGTCATGCGCCTCGCCGACGAAGGTGTTGTGGTAGAAGATGATGCCGGAAGGATTGGCCTGCAGCTTGATCGAACCGCCCTCCGGCGCGTGGTACACCACGTTGCCGATGAAGTACGCCGGTCCGCCGAACAGCGGCTGCGCGGACAGCGCCCGGTGCGCCTGGTTGAAGCAGCGGTTGCGCAGCACGCGGATGTTGTGCATCGCGCCGTCGGCCTCGATGCAGTTGTCGTCCACGTTGCGGATGTCGTTGCCGACGATGTCGATCGACACCGGCATGCGTCCGCGGATGATGTTCCCCGCTTCGTCCGTGTCCGGATTGCCGTAGGTGGCATGGTCCACGCCATCGTGGAAATGCGAGATGTCGTTGTACGCCACCACGTGGCCGGAGCCGTACACCTTCACCGCCACGTTCGAGCGCAGCTCCACCGGGAAGTCCGGATAGGACTGCCAGGTGCGGCCGATCCATCCCATCAGGTGGTCGGGGACCTGCCGTCCCACGAACACGTTGTCGACGATGTAGAAGTCCTTCGAGCCCGACCAGTCCGAGGTGATGCCGATGCCCACGTCCTCGAAGCGCGAATTGCGCACCACCAGTCCCGAGGATCCGATGATGCGCTTGCGCCCGGCCAGGATGGCGACCTCGGTGTTGCGGAAGGTGATGCCGTCGAAGTGGATGTGGTTGGCGGCGGTGACGTCGAACAGCACCGCATTGCCGTCGCCGTCGAAGACCACCGGTCCGTCGCCGGCGGCCCGGATCACGACGGGACGTTCGGCCGTGCCGCCGGCCGTCAGGTAGTAGGTGCCGTCGAACAGCGTGCCGAGGCCGCCGCCGTAGCGACGGCGCTGGTCCTTGTACAGTCCCGCGTGCACCAGGATCACGTCCCCCGGCTGCACGCGCGGCGGGAAGGAGTTGAACCAGTCCGAATGCGAGGCGCCCATGTTGAACGCCGCCAGCAGGCCGGTGAACGCCGGCTGCTGCTTCTCGCCCTGGTGGCCCGGTGGATAGACATGGAAGACGCGGCCGCCGGTGGCGGCGCGCGGCTCGGCCCGCGTGCGCACCTCGACCACCCTTTCGGCATCGCCGGCCACGCCGTCCGGGTCACTCATGCGCAACGACACTTCGTAGGTGGTTCCTGGTTCGAGGTCGAACACACTGCCGGCGAACATCGGCGGAGCGGTGTAGTCGACGGCGAGGTACTTCACCTGCTCGCCGCCGATGCGCAGCAGCGGCAGCCCCTCGCGCCATTCACCGGAGCCCTTGCGGCGATACCGCACGCTGACGCTGGCGTTGCGGTTGGCGTCACCCTGGAGCAGCCATTCGAACCCCAGTGACCAGAGGGTCGGCGGCTCGACGATGAGCTCGCCCGGCACCACCCGGTCCGCATCCGCGGATCCTGCGGCCAGGGCGACGACTGCAAGCAGCGCCCCCGCCATCCCCCATGCCTTCGTTGTCTTCATGCTGCACCCGACAGGATGGTGAGGCACGAACATAGCATCGAAGCGGCGGGGTCGTACCACCCGGCCGCCGCATCCCTGCGGCCGGCCGGGGATACCCGGATCGGCACCATCCGGCGCACTTACGGACCGTAGCGTGTCTTCAGGCTCGCGATGCCGGCGGGCAGTCCTTCGGTGCAGGGCTCGAAGCGCTTTCCATAGGCGCGCGAGGCCTCGCCCAGCGCGAACAGCTGCTCCACCGCGGCATTGAACGGCGCATCGATGCTGCGCAGCGCCTCGAGCTGCGCCGCCTCGCCCTGGCTCGCCGACTGCTCCAGCACCCGCAGCGAGGCGGCGAAGCCGTCGAACACCTCGCGGGCGCGCTGGGCCACCGTGCGGAAGTCCTGCGTAGCCTGCGCGATGGCGCGCAGCCCCTCGCTGCTCGCCGGTTCGTCGACCTCGCGGATGCACAGCGCCGCGCGACCTGGCAGGTCCTGCGGATCTTCCGGGCCTTCCGGCGGCGCAACCTCCTCACCGGCCTGCTGCTCCGGCGCCGAGGACAGCTCTTCCACCGCAATCTCCACCGGCTCCGGAGCCTGCTGTTCCGCCGGCGGCGCCGGCGGCCGGGGACGAGGGGTTTCCTTCTTCGGCGGCAGCGGCGGCGGGGGCGGCAGCTGCTCGCAGATGTTCACCCGACGGGTGATGTCGAGCAGCTCGCGGATGGCCTGGTCGTGCTGCCGGTCCAGCAGCTCCAGCTGCTCCACCGCGCCGGCCAGCGTCCCCAGGTCGCGACCCAGGTCCTCCGCCGCGAGGCCCGCCTCGATCGCCGACTTCAGCGCCGACACGTACCACTTGTTGATGGCCATCACCGCCAGCGACACCGCCCCGGAGGCGATGTTGCCGGCATTGGCGTCGTTGATGATGCCGGAGGCATCCCACACGGCCGTCGCCGACTCCACTTCCTTCAATGTCAGCGCCGCCGCCGTGCCGTTCCTGACCGCGGTGGCCTGTGCGCCGGTCAACGTCGCGGCGATCAGCTCACCGGTCTTGATGGCCAGCGTGGTCGCATGGCTGGCGATCTCGGTGCCGGCGCGCTGGAACTCCTCCGAGCCCGTGATCTGGGTGATGCGCCGGACGATCTCGCGCTCGCGACGGGTGGCGCGCTCCTTCATCTGGGTCAGCTCGCGATGCACGTCCTCGTCGCAGGTGCGGATCTCGATCTCCACGGGCGCGCCGACGGGCTCGCCGCACAGGGTCTTCGCCTGGACCAGCGTGCGGCCCTCGCGCACGGGCTGGATCGAGACGGTCCCGCCGCCCGTCACCACGCTGACGATGGCCTCGTTCTCCGCCTTGAATACGAGCAGGTCGCCCGCGCCGGCCGGATGGACCTCCACCGGGATGGAATAGACCTTCGAACCCGGTTTGCCGTCGATGCCGTAGTAGCCCATCACGGGCAGCGGCCGGCCGCCGTTGACCGACACCAGCTCCACGCTGCTGGCGGGCAGGCTGGCCGTGGCCGTCCGGCCACGATAGGTATAGGTGCCCTTCAGTTCGCCCCTGCCCGGCGTGGCGCCGGTGACGCGCGCGGAACTTCCCTGCGGCTGGATCGACAGCATGCCCGCCGGCGCGGACTCGAAGCGCAGCTCGCCGCCGGCGGGCGATGCGCTGGCCTGCACCGTCGTGGCCCGGCCCTTCTCCAGGTTCACGCAGCCGGCCAGCAGCAGCTTCGGCAGTTCGTCGCGGCGCTTGTAGCGCAGCGTGAGTTCGCCCGACTGGATGCGATGCCCCATGCAGAAGGGCGCCAGTGGCAGGATGCTGCCGCTGATCGCATAGCGCTTCTCGAAGCCCTCGGCGAGTTCGGCCGCGGTGACTTCGAGGGACGGGGACAGCGACACCATTTCCTGCGTACGGATGCCGAGCGGATAACCGGCCAGCTCCTGCCCGGTGCCCGCGAAGTTCATGCGGCAGGTGCCCGCATCGTTCACGTCCAGGTAGAAGAACGGCGACTTCTGCAGCGGATCCTTCCTGAGCGCGATCACGCCGCGCACCAGGCGTTCCCCGCCACCCATCGAGGAGCTGACGACCACGTTGCCCTTCTCGTCCCTGCAGGTCACCGGCGTGACCGACAACGAGACCGGCGGTCCCTGCCAGTCTTCCTCGTGCGTGGTGTCGAAGCTGCTGTAGCTGAGCAGCATGTCGTGGACGCCGTCGCCATCGCCGGGTATCTGCCCCTGCCAGGCCAGTGTCCAGTCACCCCCGGTGCAGCCCGCGCCCTCCACCGGCGCTCCCTGCACCCTCAATGTCACGTCCATGGGCTCGGGCGCCGCCACCGAGGTGCGCGACACCAGCGCCGCGACCACCGCCCACACCACGCCCCTTTGCCTGCGCGTGCTCACGAGAATCCTCTTCCTCCCTGTCGTCCCGGGTGCGCAGTCTGGCGGGGCCGCCCGCGGCCGCACATCGTTCCTAGGAGCCATCCCGCCCGGGACGGGGAGCCATCCAAGGGCCAGGGGTGGGCCTGCCCGGGGTCCGGCGCATGGGGGCCGATCACCCGGGCCCATCCGGCGCCGCCCGGTGTGGGCGTCGTCACAGAATCGGCGGGCAATCTGCGACGGAGCCGACGATTGCGCGTCCGGCACGTTGCCGCCTGGCGGGTCCTGAATTATGTATTCCCCGACGCCGCGACCCCGTCCGTCCGGCATCCGTTCCTGCAGCCCCGAACTTGCTGCGCGCTGTCTCGTGCCATTTCGGGGTCTGGAACCATGCATCAAACCGCCAAGCCGAGCGTGCCTGAAAGGCGCGTACCCTGGGCGAGCCTGTGGCTGGCCGTGGCCGCCGCCTGGATCCCGGCCATCGCCGCCGCGATGCTGCAGCAGACGCTGGTCGCGATGCTGCTCGCGATCGCCGGCCCGCTGCTGGTCGCCACCTGGGGCCTCGCCCCCATCCGCCGCGCCCTGTTCGGCGAGCAGCTCCGGCTCTCCGCGCTGCTGAACGCGGTGCCGGAGGGCGTGCTGGAGGTGGATGCCCGGGGCGTCATCACGTTCGCCAACCCGCAGCTGTGCGACCTGTTCGGCTACCTGCCGCATGAGCTGGTCGGCCAGCCGGTGGAACTGCTGGTGCCGCAGGAATCCCGCCACGCCCACGTGGAAAAGCGCGCCGCCTTCTGGTCCAGCGCGCGTTCGCGGCCGATGGGCAGCGGCCTGGACATTACCGGCGTCCGCAAGGACGGCACCCGCATCCCGGTGGACATCAGCCTCACCCGCGTGCAGACCCGGCGCGGGCCGGTGATGTACTGCCTGGTGCGCGACAACAGTGCGCGCCATGCCTTCGAGACCCGCCTGGTGGAGAGCAACCGCCGGCTGAAGGAGACCGTGGCCACGCTGGAGCGCAGCTCGCTGGAGCTGCACACGCTGAATGAAATGGGCGAGCTGCTGCACAGCAGCCACTCGGAACAGGAACTCTACGGCATCCTCAGCCGCACCATGGAGCGGCTGTTCCCGGGGTGGACCGGCGCGCTGTACATGGTCAGCGTGTCGCGCGAGACCGCGCGCACCGCCCATGCCTGGGGCCGCGAGGCGGCGCGGCTGAAGACGGCCATCACCAGCGACGACTGCTGGGCGCTGCGCCGCGGGCGGCCGCACCACGTGGACGGGGAAGGCAGCCATCCCCCCTGCAGCCACCACATGAATGCCACCGCCCGCCGCCAGCATTGTGTGCCGCTGACCGGCCAGGGGGAACTGCTCGGCATCCTGCATCTCTCCGAGGACGAGGAGGCGCCTTCCACCATCGCCCGGGCCGCGCCGCAGTCGCAGTTCCTGCAGGCGCTGGCCAACCAGGTCGCGTTGTCGACTGCCAACCTGAGGCTGCGCAATTCACTGCGCGCGCAGAGCACCATCGACCCGCTCACCGGCCTCGGCAATCGCCGGCTGGTGGACGAGCGCTTCGACGCCCTGATCCAGCAGGCGCGCGCCGAGGGCCGCGACGTCGCCCTGCTGGTGCTGGACGTCGACCACTTCAAGACCTTCAACGACCACTTCGGCCACGAGTGCGGCGACCTCGTGCTGCGCGAGATCGGGGCGGTGTTGCGCCGGTCGTTGCGCCACGACGACCTGCCCTGCCGGCTGGGCGGCGAGGAATTCGTGGTGCTGCTGCCAGACACCTCCCTCACCGAGGCCGAGCGCGTCGCCGAGAAGCTGCGCAACTCGGTCGAGCAGCTGCGGCTGCAGCGCAACGGGTACCCGCTCGGCAAGGTCTCGGTTTCGGCGGGCGTGGCGTCGGTGCGTCCCGAAAGCGACACGGTCGAGGCGTTGATGCGCCGCGCCGACCGCGCCCTCTACCGCGCCAAGGCCGCCGGACGCAACTGCGTGATGGTGGGCGGCTTCCAGGACGACACCGGCGTGCAGCCCCGCCTGGTGCTGGCGCACAGCAAGGTGTGACCCCTCCATGAACGTCGCCGGCAGTCTGCAGGTGAAGGTGGTGGCGGGCTTCGAATCCGTCTCCCGCATCTGGGACGCAGTGCGCTGCTGCTGGATGGCGCGGATCCAGCCCGGGGAGTTCTACATCACCACCGCGATGGAATCGATCACCACCGTGCTGGGCTCCTGCATCGCGGTCTGCCTGCGCGACCCGGTGCTCGGCATCGGCGGCATGAACCACTTCATGCTTCCCGAGGACACCACGCGCGGCCGCAGCGCATGGCTGGAGGAAGCGGGACTGGCCACGCGCTACGGTTCCTTCGCGATGGAGAGCCTGGTCAACGGCCTGCTCAAGCTCGGGGCCCGGCGCGAGCGGCTGGAGGCCAAGGTGTTCGGCGGCGGCCACGTGCTGCGCCTCGCCCTCGAGGTGGGCGAACGCAACATCGAGTTCGCGCGCCGCTGGCTGCGGATGGAAGGTTTCAGCGTCGTCGCCGAGGACGTGGGCGGCGAGCTGCCCCGGCGGGTGGTCTACACGCCCGTCACCGGAAAGGCGCAGGTCCGGCTGCTGCGCCCGGCCGAGGGGAGTGCGATCGCGACACGCGAGCAGCACCACCTGCAGGCACTGCGCAATTCGCCGGCGACCCACGATGTCGAACTTTTCCAGGAGATCCCCCGGTGAACGAGATACTGGACCAGGATGCGATCGACGCGCTGCTCGACGGACTCAACGAAGGCTCCGTCGACACCCGTCCGCAGGAACCGGAAGACCCCGCCGCCGTCAGGGTCTACGACTTCAGCACGCAGACGCGCATCGTGCGCGGCCGCATGCCCACGCTGGAGATGATCAACGAAAGGCTGGCGCGCTCGCTGCGGACCTCGCTGTTCCGGATGCTGCGCCGCTCCCCGGAGGTGGAGGTGCTCGGCATCTCCACGCCCAAGTACGCCGACTACGTGCCGACGCTGAAGGTGCCCACCAGCCTGAACCAGATCCGCTTCCACCCGCTGACGGGCACCGGGCTGCTCATCTTCGAGGCCGGCCTGATCTTCACCATCATCGACGCGCTGTTCGGCGGCCGCGGGCGGCACGCCAAGATCGAGGGCCGCGAGTTCACCCTCACCGAGGAGCAGATCCTCGGCATGCTGCTGGGAGAAGTGATCGAGGGCATGGAGAGCGCCTGGGCGCCGGTATTCGAGGGGCGGGTCGAGCACATCGGCAGCGAGATGAACCCGCATTTCGCCAACATCGTCAGCCCCACCGAGATCGTGGTGGTCAGCCGGCTGCGGGTCGACCTCGACGGCCGGGGCGGCGAGATCCACGTCACCCTGCCGTACGCGATGATCGAGCCGATCAAGGACACGCTGCGCGCCGGCATGAAGACCGACCGCATCGACAGCGGCGAGCGCTGGTCGCAGCTGCTGCGCAACGAACTGGAGGAAGCCACGGTGGACCTGGTGGCGCGCGTCGGCACGGCCGAACTGCCCCTGCGCTCGCTGCTGGCGATGAAGCCGGGCGACATCATCCCCTGCGATTTCGACGGCACCGCCACGGTGTTCTCGGACGGCATCGAGCTGTTCCGTGGCGAGCTGGGCCAGAGCCGCGGCCGCCACGTGGTGCGAGTGGACCGGATGGCCCTGCGCAAGAGCGGCAGCGCGCTCGATGCGTTCGCCAGGAAGATGCCGTGATCCACCCGTGGGTTCTTGAGAGGGAGTAATGGAATGAATTCAGGTCTGAGGTTCCTGGTGGTCGACGACTACTCCACGATGCGGCGCATCGTGAAGAACTTCCTGGTCGACCTCGGCTATTCGAACGTGACCGAGGCCGACGACGGCCTCACCGCGCTGCCCATCCTGAAGTCCGGGACCATCGACTTCCTGGTCACCGACTGGAACATGCCGGGCATGCCGGGACTGGAGCTGCTGAAGGCGGTGCGCTCGGACCCGGCGCTGGCGAAGCTGCCGGTGCTGCTGGTCACCGCGGAAGCCAAGCGCGACCAGATCATCGAGGCGGCGCAGGCCGGCGTGAACGGCTACGTGGTCAAGCCCTTCACCGCGCTGACGCTGAAGGAAAAGATCGACAAGATCCTCGCCGCGCGGCAGGCAGGCAGGTGACCGTGGCCCACCAGCACCCTGCCGACGGGCGGCGCCTCGCCCTGGCGCGCCTGAACGCCGCATTCGAGGCCGGCGACGAGGGCGCATTCGAAGCGGCGCTGCGGGAACTGGATGGCGACCGGCAGGCGCGCGCCACCGCCGGCATGCAGCGCGTGTCGGAACTGCTGCTGGCCGCGCTGACGCGCTTCCGGTCCGAGTCGCGCATCGCCGCGCTGGCGGCGCGGGAAGTGCCCGAGGCCCGGCTGCGGTTGGACCACGTGATCGGCATCACCGCCGACGCGGCCAACCGCACCATCGACATCATCGAGCAGCTCAGGCCGCTGACCGATGCCACGGCGCGGCGCGCCGCCGAGCTGGCCGATTCCCTGGCCGGCGGTTCGCATGATGCGATCCGCGCCTACCTCGAGGACGTGCAGCAGAACGCCACCCGCATCCGCGAGAACCTGATGGAGGTGCTGCTGGCGCAGGGATTCCAGGACCTGACCGGCCAGATCATCCGCAGCGTGCGCACGCTGGTGGACGAAATCGAGGCCATCCTGAAGGAACTGGCCTGCAGCGCCGGCGTGAACCTGTCGCTGGCCGAGGGCGGGACCACCGGGGCGCTGCAGGGACCGGCGGTGCCCGGCGTCACCAGCGGCACCGTGTCCGGCCAGGACGACGTGGACGACCTGATCGCCGGGCTGGGAATCTGATCAGCCGGCGCGGCCGAGCAGCCGGCCCATGCCGAGCTGGCGCACGGCGCGGTCGAATTCCGCCGAGGTTTCCGTCCAGCGCACGTCACGGCGGGCCTGGCGCAGGTCGTGCACGAGGCAGGCCAGCAGCTGCATGACCGACGTGTCGATGCGCTGCACGGCACCGGCGTCGATCTCCACCGGCCCCGGCGCGTCCAGTCCCACCAGCAGCAG
>QGUX01000035.1 GCA_003242275.1 Pseudomonadota bacterium
CCCTGCCGGGTTCCCCGCAGCACAGGGCCCCCACCCGCGACGCCTTGGCAAACCCGCGGGCGGTGGATTGGTCCAGCGAGTACGCGGCAACCCAGCCCACCTCCCAGCTAAAGGGGGACGAGGGGGGGGCCGGGCGCCGCCGCGCCGGCGGCGCCCGCCTGGCCGGCCGCCGCCCGAAATCATTGCCGCGGCTGCGATTTCCTCGCCGGATTTCCTTCCGGGTCATTTCCGGTTTCCGTTTCTCCAAACGTTCTATCACTGGCGCACCCGTATTCCTTGCCGAGGTGCGGACGCGCCAGCCGAAAGAACTAAAGAGTCCAGGGGGAAACAATGATCCGCACGGCCCATTGGCGTGACTTCGTTCGCGCATCGGTTGCTGCCATCTTCTTCTGCACCAGCTCCCTTCTCGCCACCACGGCAGTCGCTGCCGAGGCCGACGACGAGGAAGAGGATGTCCTCGAAGAGGTGCAGGTCACCGGCACGCGCATCCAGAGCCCGAACGTCGAATCGGCCAACCCGATCACCTCGGTGACCGCCGAGGAGATGCGCCAGCTCGGCATCGTGAACGTGGCCGAGGCGCTGCTGACCCTCGTTCCGCAGAACTTTTCCTCCTACCAGCCCGGCCTCGTGGGCGACCTCCAGACCACGGCCGGCGGTGAATTCGGCAACATCGGCACCGGCTTCGGCAACGGCACGCAGGGCAACAACCTCCTGGATCGCGGCTCCTTCTTCGTCGGCTCCACCATCGCCAACCTGCGTGGCATGGACCCGGCCTTCGGCTCGCGCACCCTCACGCTGGTCGACGGCCGCCGCCCCGTGTCCAGCTCCGCGCAGGCCGACGTGGTGGACATGAACGCCATCCCGTCGAACCTGATCGCGCGCATGGACATCGTCACCGGCGGCGCCTCGGCCACCTACGGCTCGGGCGCCGTGGCAGGCGTGGTCAACCTGGTGCTGGACAACAAGATGACCGGCGTCAAGATGAACATGGACTACCGCGTGAACGAGGCCGGCGACGGCGACACGCGGCACATCGACATCGCCGCCGGCCGGCCCTTCTTCGGCGGCCGCGGCCACGGCCTGCTCAGCATCGAGTGGGAGAAGACCGATCCCATCTACAACTGCGCCGCGGCGCGCTCCTGGTGCGCCGAGTCGCGCACGATGCTGACCAACTCGACCAGCTCGCTGATCGAGGCCAACTACGACCAGCCCATCGTGGCGCTGCCGGGCTATGAGGGCTATCCCGCCCGGTTCCAGATGAACAACATGCGGCTCAGCCAGTTCTCCCCGAACGGCGTGCTGTATGAGAACAACACCAGCACCGACCCGGCCAACCCGGCGCCCACCTCGGGCTACCGCTTCACCGCCGACGGCCGCGGCATCGAGGAGTTCGCCTACGGCTTCCGCGGCGCCTCCAATGCCAGCTCCGTGATGAACGGCGACGGCCCGCTGACCACCACCTCGTACGCGCTGCGCGCCGGCAACGAGCGCAAGATCGCGTACACCAACTTCGAGTTCAATTTCAACGAGCGCACCACGGGCTACTTCAATGCCCGCTACTCGCTCACCGACGGCCGCAACAACAACCCCTACACCCAGAACAACGCCTGCGTGCGCTTCGACACTCCGGGCGTGGCGGCCGTGGCGGGTGGCTCGGCCAAGGCCGGTGACATCATCTACTTCGGCACCGGCACCATCCCGGCCGACCAGTTCGTGCTGCCGATTCCGCCGTACAACCAGCCGGCCACCCCGGGCATCGAGCGCAACCCGCTGTGGAACAACCCGAACTTCCGGGCGTTCATCGGCAACGCGCCGAACGTGCTGTCCGCCGGCATCACCGCCCGCGTTGCGCCGTACATCGGCCAGGCGGCGCCCGCGGTGGCCGGCCAGGATACGCCCACCATGCCGCAGCCGACCTTCAACTGGTCGCCCGCCGTGGTACCGGGCAGCGCCCAGTACGTGTTCGTCAAGTCCCCGAACAGCCAGAGCCGCTACTGGCTGCTGGTGTCCATCCAGCTCGCCGAGGATTTCGAGGATCCGGGCGTGCCGCCCGTGCTGCCCAGCGTGGGCCGCAACTCCTATGCCTTCCTGCACCAGCTCACCCCCGAGGCACTGAACCAGGTGCAGTCGGCCTTCAACCGCTCGCCCACCACGGGCGGCACCAACGCCGCCACGGCGGCGCTGTGGAGCCAGAACCCCTGCGCCGGCTTCACCGCAATCAAGAAGGTGTGGAACCCGCAGATCCAGCAGTGGACGGAGAACGAGTCCGACACCTGGAGCGCCACGGCCGGCATCAAGGGCCGGTTCGGCAGGGACTGGCGATGGGACGTGTACTACCAGCATGGCGAGACCCAGAGTTTTGCCAAGACGCACAATGGCCAGACCAACCTGAGCTTCAACTTCGCGATGGACGCGGTGATCGACGACCGCGTGACCATCAATGGCCAGCCCAACCCGAACTATGGCAAGCCGGTATGCCGCATCACGCGCGACGGCGTGCCGCAGCTCGATACCACGGGCTTCCCGCTGTCTGACACCGAGGGCCTGCTGGCGCTGGCCGAGGGCTGCCGTCCGCTGAACATCTTCGGTGACTTCAGCGGCTCGCCCTATGTCTGGGACGGCCTCAACATGACCTCGGCCGAGCTGGCGCAGATGCAGCGCGAGGCGCTGGCCTACGCCTTCAAGGACAGCGAGTCCGACGGCTTCACTTCGCTGCAGACGCTGTCGCTGACCACCAACGGCACCCTGTGGGAGGGCTGGGGCGCGGGCCCGCTGACGGCCGCGTTCGGCTTCGAGCTGAGCCAGAACAAGGTGGACAACAAGGGCACCCGCGGCTCCTACTACCTGCGCTCGGACCTGTCTTCGTGGCAGGATTCCTTCGGCGGCAAGACCCGCTCCACCGAGGGTTACGCCGAGTTCAACATGCCGCTGATCAGCGGCCGCGAGGCCATCAACCTCTGGTCGGTGAACGTGGGCGCCCGCTACACCTCCTACTACAACAAGGGTGGCGCGGGCACCACCGGCGCCTCGGCCACGCAGGGCACCTTCAACTGGAAGGTGGCGACGGTGTACGAGCCCTTCGACTTCGTGCGCTTCCGCATGACCCGTTCGCGCGACATGCGCGCTGCGGGTTACCGCGACCTGTTCCTGAACCAGGCCTCGCTGCCTGACCAGGCCACGGGCCGCAACTGGTGGCGCGAGCAGACCGACATCAGCACCGAGAACCAGACCGAGCGCTGGGGCTACGTGCGCGTCGGCAACCCGGACCTCAAGCCCGAGAAGAGCGACACGCTCACCATCGGCATGGTGGTGCGCCCGGGCGGCTGGGCGCAGGGCATGAGCCTGTCGGCCGACTACTCGCAGATCAAGCTGGTGGACGGCATCTACACGCCCTACCAGTTCATCTCGTCCTCGAACATCATCGAGGCCTGCTGGCGCGCCAGCGGCAACACCGACGTGCCGGACGAACCCGGCTTCGGCCTGAACCTGCCGCCGGACATGAGCGTCAACACCTGCCGCGAGATCACGTTCGCGACAAGGCCGGACGGTTCCATCGACCCGACCGACATCCTGTACGTGAACTCGAGCCGTCCGATGAACGGCCTGAACTACCGGCAGCGGAACATCGACCTCACGGCCACCTACGTGTTCCCGCTGAACCGCGTGTTCGAGAGCGTGCCGGGAAGCATCATGTTCGACATCCGCGCCTCGCGCGGCCTGGAGTCCTCGGGCGTGCAGCAGACCGTCGAGCAGCGCGTCACCTCCACGGGTGAGCTCAACTGCGTGGGCACGTTCAACCAGGACGGCATCCTGATCTGCAACGAGCAGCAGCGCCGCATCGACCTGATCGGCCAGATCCGCTCCAACCAGGCCGTGCCCGGCGTGGCGGCGCGTCCGAAGTGGACCGGCAACTTCCGCACCACCTACATGGTCGGCAACCTGTCCACCTCGCTGTCGTTCCGCTACATCGGCGGCGCGCGCTACGACAAGCTGTGGTGCGACCGCAAGCAGTACGAGCTGGAAGGCTGCCCGAACTACATGGACGAGACCGGCCGCTACCTCGGCGGCAGCGTGGACAACAACTGGGTGAAGCCGTACTTCAACTTCGCGCTCAACGCCAACTACAAGCTGCGCGTGGCCAACCTCAGGAACTTCGAGGTCTACACCTCGATCAACAACCTGTTCGACAAGGATCCCCCGTTCACCGGCGGCGGTACCCTGTCGGGCGCCAGCCCCGGCTACCACGACACCTACGGTCGCAGCTACCGCGGCGGTGTGAGGATCTCGTTCTGAGGAAAAGCGCACCGGGCGGGCCTGACGGGCCCGCCCGGACAGCCAGAGAAGAATTTCTGCGGGGGAATGTCATGAATTGGAAGAAGTGCGGTGCAAGAGTGCTCGCGGTCGCCCTGTGCGGCGCCGTGCTGGCCGGCTGCGATTCGATCAAGAGCGTGAAGGAAGAACCTTTCGCCGACCTGCCCGACGAGACCGCCGTGCTGGGTGGCCGCATCAGGAACCTCGGCACCCGCCGTCCGCTGGTGCTGCAGTACAACGGCACCGATACCTGCCTCGTCCCGGAGGCGCCGAACGATCCCAGTGGCAAGAAGATCGTGTCCGAGTGCCGCTTCTTCGGCGTGCCGGACCAGGAGTGGGCCAACTACAGCTTCGGCGCGGTGCCCGTGGGCACGCCCTACAACATCACGATCAAGCGCCAGCCGTACGGCAAGATCTGCCAGGTGCAGAATCCCAGCGGCACCGTGCAGTCCGGCGGCACCAGCGTCGACGTGGTCTGCGAGGACGACCCCGCCATCGAGAAGTACAGCGTCACCGTGGAAATCAATCCGGCCGCCAACCAGCCGGGCATGATCGTCACGCTGACCACCGAGAACGGCACCTGCCCGGTCGACGTGAACGGCCGCCCCAGCATCACCTTCTCGCCGGAGGAGTGCCCCAACGGCGAGGCCGGCGAGTTCCATGAGAGCGCCACCTACATCTTCGACAACGGCCTGAACCTGCCCAACTTCCCGTGGCGCGTCACCGCCACCATCCCGGGCGCCACGGCCGTGTCGCCGCCGATCAACTGCTTCGTCACCGGCGGACCAGTGCCCAACACCGGCGGCAACGTCGAGGACAACGGCGACGTGCAGTTCATCAACCGCCCGCAGAATGACGTCACCGTCACGGTGCAGTCGTGCGGCTTCACGGTCCGCGTGCAGGCCGACTTCAGCCCGCACACGGTGGCCGCGCCGGCGATTCCCGACGGCGAGGGCATCCTCGTGGCCCTGCGCAAGCAGCCCACGCTCGAGGACGTGGCGGTGGCCCGCATCACCAGCTTCGACAATGACTGGGTGTCCTTCATGGTGCCCGATGCGAATGGCCAGCCCACGGCCACGCAGTACGAGGCGCAGAGTGACACGAACGCCTTCTACGAGCTGGTGGTGAAGGAATCGCCCACGGGCATGACCTGCATTCCCGGCAACAGCGTGGCCGGCGGCAGCTCGGCCAACAGCCTGCGCACCGTGGGCCACTGGACCGATGCGGGCGCCGTGCTGCTGCGCCGTCCCGCCTCGGCCTATGTGCGCAACCTGTGGCTCATCGACCGCGTGATCCGCTGCAAGACCGCACCCGTGGAAGCCGAAAGGCAGCTCCGTGGCGCCTTCTGGCAGTTCACCAAGGTCACCACCACGACCACCATCGGCGCCGGCACGCCGACCGTCGCGCCGGTGATCACGCGCAACCGCAACGTGCTGACCTTCTTCGAGGACGGCCAGTACCTGTACGGCAACCACAGCCCGTCGGCCAGCAACAACGGCGTGGAGCACGGCTTCTACGACTACGATCCGGACGCCGGCTCCATCCTCTTCACCGGCATCACCGACACCAATGGTGGCAACGGCATCCATACGGTCGCCACGGCCGGCTCGCCGCAGCCGCGCACCGTCACGCAGGTGGTGAAGACGCCGGGCTCGCCGACCGTGATCACGGTGCGTGTCAGCGACACCACCACCTCCGGCCTGGTGCTGGGCAGCAATGACCTGACCGTGACCGTCAACAACGGCCAGGCCTTCGGCGTTGCCACGGGCACCTACACCACCGCCAACCTGCAGACGCTGGTCGATCGCATCAATGCGGCCAGCCCCGGCAGCGGCAATTTCGCCAGTGTGGCCGGCGGCGAGATCCAGTTCACCGGCCCGCCGGGCGGCGTGGTGCTGGGCGGCCCCGCGGTCAGCATCCTCGGGCTGCCGGGCTCGATCCCGGAGGGCCAGACGGCCATGTCCACCAACGTGGCCACCACCCTGGCCACCACGGTGAACACCGTCACCGACTGGATCCTCGAGGAGGTCGGACCGGATCCGCTGGTCAGTACCACCAACGCGCTCGATGGCGCGTGGGTCACCTGGGACCTTTCCCGCCAGCCGGCCCCGGTCGAGGACCGCCGGCGCGTGTTCGTGTACCAGCACGGCCTGTACAACGGCCTGCACATCGGCGTGAACGGCATCGCCAACCTGCAGGAGGCCTGCTACGTCGGTGACTTCGCCCTGACGGGGACCTGGACGAGGCAGGGCGGTCGCTCCGGCTGCCACATGCGCATCTACACGCTGCGCGGCGGCGAGACCATCGAGCAGCTGATCCAGATGTATCCGAACAACTGCGGATTCCCGTCTGACGCGCCGGTGGCGAGCTCCTGCCAGCTCATGTCCTCCAGCTCGTCGGACATCCCCAATGCCAGCACCGAGCTGAAGGACTACCCGGGCCGCTGGCCGCAGTCGCAGAACCCGGACTACACCGACGGCCGTCCGTACTCGCTGGTCGAGTTCGAGGTGCGCCTGGCGGGCACCGACCCCGCCGATCCGGTGTGCCCGGACCAGGACAAGCTGACGGTGTGGGATACGCAGCATGGCATCCGCAAGGCCACGCTCGATCCGCCCATCCCGCCGATCGTGCTCTGCAAGATCAAGGCGAACTGAGGACGCCTGAAGGCCTTTCGGGAGCCGCTCCCTGCGGCCTCCCGGAAGGCCCGTTTCCTGATCCGGCAGCCTATGCCGGGGCGGGCCCCGCGCGGCTTGAATTGCTGCGTTCCCCCTGCCCACAATCGAAGGAAAACGGGGGGAAGCGGGTCTGCTTCAGGCTGCGTCGCGGGCGGTTCGTCGCTGCCGCCCGGCTGAATCTGCGACACCACTTCTGGCTGCTGCGCTGGTGACAGGGCTGGTCGCGGGCTGCGACGCCGTGCGCGACGTGATCGAGGCACCGGTCATCGACACGCCGCCGCGCAATGTCGTGCTGCAGGGCAGCATTACCGGACTGGGCAGCCAGCGGCCGGTGGTACTGCAGTACAACGGCCAGGACACCTGCGTCGACACGCGCACCGTGCCCGAGACCACCGGGGTGCCGTGCCGCTTCTTCGGCATTCCCGGGCAGCTCACCTCGACCTTCAGCTTCGGCTCCCTGCCCGAGGGCACGCCCTACAACATCACGGTCAAGGCCAATCCCTTCGGCAAGATCTGCACCGTGAGCAACGCCCAGGGCGTCCTGGGGCAGGGCGCCCCGCCGCCGGCGGTCACCTGCGTCAACGATCCCGCGGTGCCGCGCTATTCCGTCACGGTGCATATCGCCCCGGCCGTGTCGTCCAATCCCACCGCGAGGGTGCGGTTGGCCACCGAGGAGGGCGTGCTGGAACGCTCCGCCCACAATGCCACGCAGATCGTGTTCCCGGACGTGCTGTTCGACAGCGGCACGAACCTGCCCATCTTCAAGTGGTTCGTCACCGCCACCAGTGCGTCCGGCACCACCACCAACAACTGCCAGGTGCTCAACGGCACCAATGAACGCCTGGACGCGGACGGGCAGGACATCACCACGCCGCCCACGGGCCCCGCCGACGACGTGCAGGTGACGCAGTGCAGCTTCACCGTCAGCGCCACGGTCGCCTACCAGGCGGCTTCCGGCCAGCCCGTGCTGCCGATGCCGCCCGGCGGCATGGAACTGGGCCTGCGCCGCGCGCGCACCGGCGAGATCGAGCGCCGCGTCGAGCTGCAGCAGTTCTCCACCGTGAGCTTCGCGGACGTGATGAGCAACGCCGATGCCATCTACGAACTGGCCGTCACGCGCCAGCCCGAGGGCATGCATTGCGTGGTGGGCAGCGCCAGCCAGTACCAGTGGGGTAGCGCGGTGCTGCTGCTCGATCCGCTGGACGCCAACCGCACCGTCAACCATGGCTGGATCATCCAGCGCAACGTGCGCTGCCGCGCGGTGCCCGAACCGGCCGCACGGCTCAAGGGCGCGTTCCGCATCCACACCCAGTCTTCCACGGGCGAGACAACCGCCACGCGCAACTTCCTCACCTTCTTCGACGACGGCACGTACCTGTACATGCATCACGCCATCGGCACCCTGTGCAGCCGGCCCTGCGGCGTGGAGCATGGCTTCTACATGCATGACCCCGTCGCACGCACCATCTCCTTCGCGCCCGTGACCGACACCAACGGTGCCTCGGGACTGTCGAGCACCACCGCGGGCATCGCCATCGCGACACCGCTGACCGAAGTGCAGCGCTGGCCCGGCCCCGGCGCGCGCATCGAGGCGAAGTTCGGCAACACGGCCTGGCGGCTCGAGGAACCGCCTTCGGTCGACGGGGAGATGGCTGGTGCCTGGGCCACCTTCGACCACCGCCGCGTGTGGATCTTCGACGCCAGCACCTACAACGGCGTGCATGCCGGCGTGAACGGCCTCGGCAACGCGCAGGTCGGCTGCTTCAACATCGAGGACGTGCACGCCCCGGTGGGCACCTACACGCGCCGCGGCAATGCCACCACCTGCGCGCTGGGCACCGGCTACTTCACCCTCGACGTGCCCAATGCGGATACCGTGCCGCGGGCGCCCGACGGCTTCGTGGGCAAGTGGCCGCAGGCCACCAGCAATGCCGACGGCCGGCCCTCCTCGCCGGTCAATTATGTGATCACCCCCGGCAGCCCCGACCAGCTTCGCATCCGCGAAACCGTGAACGGATCGGAAACCCTGGACGGCATCACCCCGGTCTCGCCCGAAATCCTGCTCTACCGCCTCCGTGCCGACTGAGCCGTTTCCGGTGTAGCGGTCCCCAAACGTTCTATTTGCAGTACGGCAGCCCTCGCGGAAGCGGCTGCCCCCCAGGGAGCTGCGAATGACACGCCCTGCCTCGATGCATCCGGTCCGGCGCGCGTCCTCGCGCGGCCGCCCCCATTGCGCGGCAGCGAAGCCTCCCGGGCCCACCGGACTCCTGCGGCCGGCCAACAAGCACCCGGCGGCGTTCCCCCAAACCGGCGCTGGCCCTGCGCAGCGTCCGCCATTGCAGCTTTCACCGGCGCTGCCAATGCGGGCCTGCTGGCTGGACGCAGGAGCCTTTCCTTGATCATTTGAAAGCCGTGCGTACACAATGCCCGCATGGGGGGGAACGGCCGGGAAACAAACGTGCCGGAGCCGCTGCGTCTCGACCAGGATCCGGGCGCGGCCGATGCGCGCGCGCGCGAAGTGGAGCGCCTGTTCCGCGATCACAACGATTCGCTGATCAGGTTCCTGACGCTGCGGCTCAGGTCGAGGCAGGAGGCCCGCGAAGTGGCGCAGGAGGCTTACGTTCGCCTGTTGCAGCTGGAGCGCACGGATGTCACCGGCTTCCTGCGGGCCTACCTGTTCCGCATCGCCGGGAACCTGGCCATCGACCGGCTGCGCCGGCGGGCCACCGAGTCGCGGCTGCAGGAGGCGGACCTCTTCCCCGGACTTTTCGAGAGGCCGGCGGAGCCGGAGGCGCAGGCGCTCGAGGGCGAGCGCGTGGAGCAGATCCGCGGCTTCCTGCGGGAACTGCCGCAACCGGTGCGTGAGGCGTTCCTGCTATTCAGAACGGAAGACATGGACCAGGGTTCGATTGCGAAAAGGCTTGGAGTGAGCGACCGCATGGTGCGCAACCACATCACGCGTGCATTGATGTACTGCCGCCTGCGGCTCGATGGCCTGTCCCCGCGTGAAGCGGCGGCACGGCTGAAGGGGAGTGGCAGCTCCCGATGAGCCAATCCGTGCTTCACGATGCCGGGCGCATGCAGCGCCTGGAGATGGCCGCCGAATGGCTGCAGCGCCTGCAGGGCGCCGATCCCGGCGACGGCGCGCTCGAGGAATGGCTGGACTGGTGCCAGCGCGATCCGCGCAACCAGCAGGCCTTCGACGAGATGGCGGGCATCTGGCAGGCCACCGGCGCGCTGGGCGGCGAGCTGCAGCGCGGCGGGGAGAGCGCGACCCTCGGCGAAGACACGCCGGACATGGGGCGCCGCTTTGCCCTGGCTGCATCACTGGCCGGCCTCGGCCTGGCGGTGACCGGCAGCGGGTGGTTGATGAAGCGCACCGGCTTCGCGGTGCGCTCCGCGCAGGAATACAGCTCTCCGGTGGGCGTGAACACCAGCCACACCCTGCAGGACGGCTCGGTGCTCGAGCTGGGTGGCCGCACCTTCGCGGCCGTCAGCTTCAGCGAGCATGCGCGCCGCGTCGCGCTGCTCGACGGCGAGCTGTTCGTGGCGGTGAACCGCGACCCGTTGCGGCCGTTCTCCGTGCAGGCCGGGCGGCTCAAGGTGGTCGCCACCGGCACGCAATTCAACGTGATGCACACCCGGGCGCGCACCACCGTCACCGTGGCCGAGGGCAGCGTGGATGCGCTGTACGAGGAGAAGGGCGAGCAGACGCCCAAGGTGAGCCTCCTGACCGGCCAGCAGCTCATCTACTCGCACGACACGCACCGCGTGGTGGTGCGGCATGCCGATCCGGAAGAAGCCACGGCATGGCGCACCGGCACGCTGCCGTTCCGCGACGAGCCGCTGTCCGAGGTGGTCGCGAAGATCAACCGCTACTCGGCCAGGGCCATCCTGGTCGAGAACGAGCACGTCGCCAGGCTGCTGTTCACCGGCACGGCCCTGGCGGACAACATCCACGGCTGGCTGCGCGCGGTGCAGGACGTGTTGCCCGTGACGGTAAGGAAACTGCGTGACGGGCGATACCTGATCGGGCCCAGACCCGGCAGCGACTAGACGCCGATGCGGCTGCCCGGCGCCGTGCTGCTCTGCTGTCTCATCGCCGGCCTGGCCCGGCCGGCGGCGGCGGCGGAGCGCGAGGTGGAGTTCAACATCGCCGCGCAGCCCCTCTCCAGCGCGCTGTTCCAGTTCAGCCGGCAGAGCGGCATCCAGGTGGTCGCCGCCGGATCGCGGCAGCTCGACCAGCCGGTGCGGCCATTGCGCGGGCGCATGTCGCCCGAGGCCGCGCTGTCGCGCCTGCTCGAGGGCACCGGTTTCGCATTCCGCCGCGTGGACGAATTCACCTTCTCGGTGGTGCGCGCCCCGCCGCCGCCGCGCTCCAGGTCGCGCATGGCGCGGGACAGCCGGGCGCCACCGCCCGCGGAAGAGCCGGCGACGGATCCCCAGTCGCAGCGCCTCATCGAAGTCGATGAAGTGGTGGTCACCGGCACGCGCATCCGCGTGCCCGGCACCTACACCGCACCCAATCCCGTGGTCACCCTCACCGGCGAGGAGTTGCGCAACCTCGGCTACGTCAATGTCGGCGATGCGCTCACCATGCTGGTGCCGCAGAACATCCCCAGCTACCAGCCGCTGCTCACCGGCGACGAGCAGGGCGGTTCGCTGCAGCGCTCGGCCTTCTTCATCGGCAGCACCATCGCCAACCTGCGCGGCATGGACCCGGCCTTCGGCACGCGCACGCTGACGCTGATCGACGGGCGGCGCGTGGTGTCCACCTCCAACCAGGCCGACGTGGTCGACCTCAACATCGTGCCCTCGAACCTGCTGTCGCGCGTCGACGTGGTCACCGGCGGCGCCTCCTCCACCTACGGCTCGGGCGCGATGGCCGGCGTGGTCAACCTGGTGCTGAACCGCCACCTGACCGGCATGGACGTCGACCTCGACTACGGCATCAACGAGGCCGGCGACGGCCAGAGCCCGCACGTGGCGATCTCCGGCGGCATGTCGCTCTTCCAGGGCCGCGGCCACCTGCTGCTCGGCATGGAATGGCAGAACCAGGCGGCGATCCGCGACTGCGCCGCGGCGCGGGACTGGTGCGCGATGTCGCGGGTGCTGTACCAGAACTTCAGCGGCTCCGGGTCCGATCCTTCGGAAGTGCTGGTGCCGCTGGACGGCTTCGAGGATTACCCGGCGCGCTTCCAGATGGTGGGCCAGCGCTTCAGCCAGTTCGCGCCCACCGGCACCATCCTGTCGACCAGCTCCAGCAACACCTCGGGCTGGCGCTTTTCCGCCGACGGCACCTCGGTGGAGGAGTTTCCCTACGGCTACCGTGGCGGCACCGGCCGCAGCACCATGAACGGCGACGGGCCGGTGACCACGTCGGGACTGGCGATGCGGCCTTCCACCGAGCGGCGCACCGGCTTCGCCAACTTCGAGTACGAACTCACGCCGCGCACCACCGCCTACCTGCAGGGCAGCTTCGCGCGCACCGAGTCGCTGAACCGCAATCCGTACACCATCGGCAACGTGTGCGTGCGCTTCCATTCGCCGGGCGTGGAGGCGCAGCCCGGCGGCTCGGCCAAGGCCGGCGACTTCATCACCTACGGCGGCAACGGCGAGCCCTTCACCGACCCGTTCACCGGCCAGCCGGTGCCCGACATCCCGCGCAACCCGCTGTGGAACAATGCCAACTTCCGCGCGCTGCTGGGCAATGCGCCCACCGGCCGCACGGTGCCCTACTACGTGCCGCCGGGCGAGGCCGGCAGCACCGACACCACGCCGCCCACCTGGAACTTCGCCAATGCCAGCAACCCGGTGTGGCAGCGCATCCGCTCGGCGCGCGGCACCGACTACTGGAACCTGGTGGGCGTGACGCTGGACGTGGACTTCGAGGATCCGGGCACGCCCGCGGTGCTGCCCACGCTGGGGCGCAATGCCTACGCCTTCCTCGACCAGCTCACGCCCGAGGCGCTCTACCAGCTGCAGCGCGCGTTCAACAACTCCACCACCACCGGCGGCGGGCCGGGCCTCGACAACCTGTTCGGGTCCACGCCCTGCCGCGGCTTCACGGCGGTGCGCAAGGTGTGGAATCCGCAGATCCAGCAGTGGACCACGCAGGAATCGGACACGGTGCGCGCGGTGGTGGGCCTGCGCGGCGGCTTCGCGCGCGACTGGCGCTGGGAGGCCTACTACCAGTACGGCCGCACCGACAGCACCTCGCGGCAGAACAACGTGCAGACCAACCTGAGCTTCGCCTTCGCCACCGACGCGGTGATCGACGACCGCGAGTTCGTCGACGGCCAGCCCAATCCGACCTACATGCAGCCGGTCTGCCGCATCACCCGCGACGGCATCCCCATCCTCGATGCCACCGGCCGGCCCACCAGCGACCCGGAGGGACTGGCCCAGCTGGCCGCGGGCTGCAAGCCGCTGAACGTGTTCGGCGTGACCTATGCCGATCCGGTGGCGGCCGAGCGGCAGCGCGAGGCGCTGGAGTACGCCTTCAAGGACAACATCTCCGACGGCGCCAACCACCTGCACGTGCTGTCGTTCACCGCCTCGGGCACGCTGTGGCGCGGCTGGGCCGGGCCGCTGACCGGCGCCTTCGGCGTCGAGCTGCGCGAGGACGCCGTGGACAACAAGGGCTCGCGCGGCCCGTTCTACCTGCGGGCCGACATCGCGCGGGCCTGGGGCGATGCCTTCGGTGGCCGCACGCGCGTGGCCGAGGGCTATTCGGAGCTGAACCTGCCCCTGGTCACCGGCATGGAAGGCATCCGGCTGTGGTCGGTGAATGCCGGTGCGCGCTACGCCCGCTACGTCAACAAGGGCGGTGCGGGCACCACCGGCCAGTCCGCCACGCAGGACACGCTCAACTGGAAGTTCTCCACCGTGTTCGAGCCGTTCGAATTCCTGCGCTTCCGCCTGACGCGCTCGCGCGACCTGCGCGCGGCCGGCTACCGCGAGCTGTTCCTGAACCAGCCCAATGTGCCCGACAGCGTGGGCGGCCAGCAGGCGCGCAATCCCTGGCGCGACCGCACGGCCGACAGCCAGGAGAACCAGTACGAGCGCTGGGGCACGGTGTCGGTGGGCAACCCGGACCTGAAGCCCGAGAAGAGCGACACGCTGACCCTGGGCGTGGTGCTCTCGCCGGGCGGCCGCGCGCAGGGCATGCGGCTGGCCGCGGACTACTACAGCATCCGCGTGCGCGACGGCATCTACACGCCCTGGGGTTTCGCCAATCCCGTGATCGCCTGCTGGGAGAAGAGTGGCAACGTCGAGCCGCGCTACGTCAATGGCGAGGTCGATCCCGGGAACCCGGGCATCAACGGCCGGCTCGACCTGTCGGTGCCGGAGTGCCGCGAGATCACCTTCGCGCTGAACGAGGACGGCACGCCGAACCTCCAGGACATCGTCTCGCACAACGCGCGCCGGCCGGTGAACGGCCTGCCCTACAAGCGCCGCGGCATCGACCTGTCATGGAACTACCTCCTGCCCATGCACGCGCTGCTGCCCCGCGTGCCGGGCACCCTGTCGCTCACCGTGCGTGCCACGCGCGCGCTGGAATCCTCGGGCGTCCAGCACAACTGCCGCCGCAACATCCTGCTGCAATGCGAGGACGAATTCGTGCGGGTGGACCAGGTGGGCCAGATCCGCAGCAACGTGTTCGTCCCCGGCGTGCTGCCCTCGCCCAAGTGGACCGGCAACGTGATCGCCACCTGGCAGCTCGACCGCCTCACCACCAGCCTGTCGGCGCGCTACGTGGGCGGCGCGAAGCTGGACAACACCTGGAGCGACAATCCTTCGGAGCCGCACTACCAGGACGAGGAAGGCAACTTCCTGTACGGCAGCGTGGACCGCAACTGGGTGAAGCCCTACCTGAATTTCGCGCTGAACGGCTCGGCGCGCTTCGACGTGCCGAACGTGCGCGAGTTCGAGGTGTTCGGCTCGGTGAACAACCTGTTCGACAAGAGCCCGCCGTTCACCGGCGGCGGCATCTCCGGCGCCAGCGCGCAGTATCATGACATCATGGGCCGGGCGTACCGGATGGGCGTGCGGATCCGGTTCTGAAGGTCCGGGGGCGTTTCCGATCCGGCGGGCGTCATCCGTTGTAAGGGTCCGGTCATTTCCTTGGGGGGGAATCCATGCGTTACCTGCAACACGCGGTCCTGCTTTCGCTGATCGCATGCACGGCCTGCGCCGCGGCGCCGGGCACCCAGCGCAGCACGGGCAATGGCGCGGCCGCCGCCGCGGCCGGCCCGGGCACGGACGCGGCCATGCCGGGCGCGGCCACGGAGCGTGCGGCGGGAGCCGGGGGCGGCGCCTCCGGCAATGGCGCCGCCGCGCCGAGGAGGCCGCGCGACAACACGCCCCCGTACCTCAGCGGCGCCAGCGCGGACTTCTTCCTGATCATGCCGCCGGCGCCGAGGAACGGCGATGCCCGCGACGAAGCCGATCGCCGCATCTTCCGCGAGACGCGCAAGCTGGAGGGCACGCCCCGCTGGCAGATGGCCGCCGAGGACGCCGAGCTCAGCCCCGCCGCGATGCTGAAGCACTTCTCCTGCAGCCTGGGCGTGGAAGCCACGCAGGAGCAGCTGCCGCGGCTGACCGCGCTGGCGCAGAAGGCCATGCGCGAGGCCGCGCGCACCGTGGGCCGCGCCAAGGAGCACTACGCCCGCAAGCGTCCCTTCCAGGCGGATGAGGGTCCCACCTGGGTGGCGCATCCCCCCGGGGGCGAGGGTTCCGAATACCTTCCGGCACAACCCACGGGGGGCTGGGCCTGGGCGCTGGTGCTGGCGCAGGTGGACCCGGGCAATGCCGAGGCCATCCTCAAGCGCGGCCGCGCCATCGGCGACAGCCGCGTGGTGTGCGGCATGCACAATGCCTCGGCGGTGGATGCGGCGCGCCTGCTGACCAGCGCGGCGATGGCTGCCATCGCGGCCTCGCCGCTGTACCAGGCGGACGTGGTGGTGGCGCGCGCGGAGCTGGACACGCTGCGCAAGGGCGAGCACCAGACGCCCGAGCCGGCGCGCTGCGAACTCGAGGCCCAGCTGGTCGAGTCGTTCTGGTAAGCGGCCGGCAGCGGAAAGCCGCTGCCGCGGGTCAGTCGGTCTGCCGGTGGCGGCGGGCCTGCGCCATGCCGATGGCGCCGGCCCTGATCACGCGCCGCGCGGCCTCGGTGTCGCGGGCGGCGCGCGCCCGCGAGAGGCGCAGCCGAATCGCTTCCTGGATTTCGCGCCGCGTCGCGGCCGGCGAGACATCGAGGATCAGGTACCAGTCATCCAGCGAACCCCCGCCGCTGCGGCGGGCGCTGGAGCGCGTAGCCGGGCGCGTGGCCGGCGCCGGCCGCGGCAAGCGCATGGTGCCGCGCGGCCCCGGCGGCGTGCGCACCATGATGGTGTCGGATCGGACGTCGGAGGTCGACTGCGCCATCGCCCGCCGGGCTTCCTCGATCACCTGCGAACCGGACTGCAGGACGCGCCGGATGACCTGCACGATGATGAAGGTGATGATGAAGATGACCAGCAGCTCGGCGAACATCGGCTCCCTCCATCGGATGCGGGCGCGGCGCCGTCAGCGGCACCGCGCCGGGCACCTCAGGCCCTGGCCCGCGGAATGGCCGCTTCGGGCACGAACCAGCCGTGCACCTGGCCGGCGATGCGGGTGGGCATGCGCACGGTCGCGACCGGGCCTTCCTCCACGCGCTCGGCATCGAGGATGACCAGGTCGGCGCGGTTGCCTTCCTGCGCCCAGGTGCCCACGGCCATCACGTAGCCCGAGCCCTCCGGCGCCGTGGCGCTGCGCGGCGCGAAGCACACCTCCGACAGGTTGAATCCCTGCGGCGCCTTCCACAGCTTGTAGCTCCTGTTCTGCAGGTCGAAGCGCGCGATGCCCTGGCCGCGCTGGCCGTTCTCGGTGAAGCCGCACGACAGCCAGCCGTAGCGGTAGTGCGCGGTGTTGTAGCGGTCGTCCTGGCGCGGCAGCGCGCCGGTGAGGTCCGGGTACAGCGTCTCGATGTCGTAGGCCTTCGGCGTCTTCTTCGACAGTTCGGCCGACAGGCGGGTGATGTAGCTGGCGCCCTTGACCGGGTCCCAGCGCGAGCCGTCGTGGAAGGGCATGAACGGGAACGGGTTGGACTGCGACATCTCCACGTCCACGTACACGCGCTTGCCGTCGTCGAACGCGCCCATCACATGCGTGGCGCTGCGCTCGGGGCCCTTGATGAAGCGGATGTCCTTGCCGTCGCCGCCGCGGCGGAAGTAGCCGAAGTAGGTCGGCTCGCCCGGCCACCACGACCAGTGGATGCCGCCCTTCTTCATCTGCTCCTCGTCCATCATCATCGGGATGACGTAGAGCACGACGTAGTTCTCGGTCACGGCGAAGTCGTGCAGCATGCCCACGTAGGGCACCTTGACCCAGCAGTCCCACACCTTCTTTCCATCCGGCGTGTACTCGAACACGTTCACGTCGGTGGTGCCGTGGCCCCTGGCCTCGTAGCCGAAGGCGACCAGGT
>QGUX01000275.1 GCA_003242275.1 Pseudomonadota bacterium
TTGACGGGTGTTCCGAAACGACCTCAGGAAGGGCCATTTCGGGCCGGGGGGATTCGCGGCCGGCCGGGTCAACGTGGGCCTGTTCGGCCTGACCGGCAGGCAGCGCAGCGCGGCCGGTGATGCGGCCGCCCAGGCCGGCACCCGCAACACCGACAAGCTGATCGCGGGGCTCGACCTCTCCGGCAGCTTCACGCCCAGGGTGCACTGGTTCGCGCAGGGGTTGTGGAACCGCTGGGACGATTTCCTCGACAGCGCGCCGACCGAGGACTACAAGTGGTTCGGCGGTTTCGCGGGACTGGACTACGTGCGCAATGAACGCTGGACGTTCTCGCTGCTGTACAATTACGCGGACGCGCACGACTTCGACGGTACCGGAACCATTTTCGAGGGCATCGACATCAACTCCGTTTCGCTGGGCGCGGGCTACTACTTCATGCGCAACGTGAAGGCGGTGGTCGAGGTGAATGCCGACCTCCAGCGCAAGGATTCCCCGGGGCCGCCGTGGGTGGGACACCAGAGCCGCGAGCATTACCTGCTGGTGGGCTTCGACGCCGCCTTCTAGGGCCCCGCAGCGAGGCCATGCACCCCGACTTCCACTTCTACGAGCCGGCGAAGGGTCATGGTCTCGCGCACGACCCGTTCAATGCCATCGTCGGGCCGCGCCCCATCGGCTGGATCTCCACCCACGATGGGGCGGGGCACTTCAACCTCGCGCCTTACAGCTTCTTCAATGCCTTTGCCTACCGTCCGCCGGTCATCGGCTTTGCCAGCTCCGGCGAGAAGGACACCTTGCGCAACGTCCGCGCGACCGGCGAGTTCGTATGGAACCTCGCGACCCGGGCGCTGGCCGCGCAGATGAACGCCACCTCGGGCAGCGTGGCCCGCGAGGTCAGCGAGTTCGAAGTGGCCGGCCTGACGCCGGTGGCGGCGGAGAAGGTGGGCGCACCGCGCGTGGGCGAGAGCCCGGTGAGCTTCGAGTGCAGGGTGACGCAGGTGGTGCAGCTCACGGACCACCGCCAGTCGCCGATGCCCAACTGGGTGGTATTCGGCGAGGTGGTGGCCGTGCACATCGCGCGGTGGCTGCTGGTCGACGGCGTCTATGACACGGCCGCGGCGCGCCCCATCCTCCGTGCGGGCGGCACCGACGCGTATGTCGAGGTGACGCCGCAGAGCGTGTTCAGGATGAAGCGGCCCGCCTGAACCGGGGGCTGTCAGTCCTTCAACTTCACGTTGCCGCCCGCGGACTGCTCCACGTCCACCTCCGCGCCGCGGCCGTACACCTCCACGTCGGCGCCGCTGGAAACCTTGCCTGTCACGCGTCCGCTCACCCGCACCGAGATGTCGCTGCCGCTGGAGCCTTCGACGTGGGCCGACTCGCACTGCAGGTCCTCGGCGTCGATGTCCGCCCCGGAAGAGGCGTGTGCTTCCAAGGTGGTGCAGCGGCCGGCCAGTTCGATCTCGCTGCCCGCGCTGGCGCGGGCCTTGACGTTGCCCGCGTCCAGGCCGCGCACGTCGACCTCGGAGCCGGCGGAGGTCTCCACTTCGAAGTCGCCCTTCAGGACGCCATGCACGCGCACCTCGCTGCCCGCGGAAGCCTTGAGCGACCTGAGCGCCGGCGTGACGACGCGGACGCGATAGTCCTCGCGGCGCCCGAACGAGAACCAGCTCCGGCGCGGCCGCTGGATGCGCAGCACGCCGTTGCTGGTGCTGATGTCCAGGTCGTCGAAATTGCCGCGCCGGGATTCGGCCACCACGCTGCGGCGGGAACCGATGGTGATGTCCACCTCGATTCCCGCCGCGGCCTCCACGGACTGGAAGTCCTGGGTGGCGTAGTCCCGGGTTGCCGGCGAGGCTGCGTACAGCAGTCCCGGGACGGCCAGGGCCGCGGCCGCGGCCAGTGTGGTGCGGAATTTCATGATGTCGCTCCTTGGATGGGGAAGTCGCCTCTGTTTTCCATGGACGCGGATCCGGGATGGATGTTGCAATGCGGAGAACCCGTGGCGGCACATCTTTACAGCGCCGTGCGGAACGGCTAGCTTAGCCCGCCATGTCCACCCTGGCCAAAACGCTGAAAGTCATCCGCAAGCCCATCGGGGCGTCGGAGGATTTCGCGTAACTGCCAGCAGCAGCATACGGAATTTCCACGAGGCCCCGCCGGCAGCGACGGGGCCTCGTTCGTTTCCAGGGGACTCCTGCGCGGCCGGCAGAGCCGGACCGGTTCCCTCATCTTCAAACCCCACAGGAGTCCGCGAAGCCATGTCCACCCCACGTTCCCTGCCGGCGCAGCCCGTCGTCGCCATCGTCGGTGCCACCGGTGCCGTCGGCATCGACCTGATCCGATGCCTGGAGCAGCGCCGTTTTCCGCTCGGCAACCTGCGCCTTATGGCCTCGGCGCGTTCGGCCGGCCGCACGCTGGAGTTCAAGGGCAGGCCGTTGCCCGTCGAGGAGCTGACGGAGAAGAGCTTCGAGGGCGTGGACATCGCATTGTTCTCGGCCGGCAGCAGCATCTCGAAGCGCTTCGCCCCCGCCGCCGTGGCCGCCGGCGCGGTGGTGATCGACAACTCCTCGGCCTTCCGCCTCGACGCGGGCGTGCCGCTGGTGGTGCCGGAGATCAACCCGGAGGCGGCCTTCGCCCACCAGGGCATCATCGCCAATCCGAACTGTTCCACCATCATCTCGATCACGCCGCTTTGGCCCGTCCATCGGGTGAACCGCATCCGCCGCCTGGTGGTGGCCACCTACCAGGCCGCCTCCGGCGCCGGCGCCGCGGCGATGGAGGAACTGCGCGAGTCCACGCGCGCGTACCTGGAGGACCGGCCGTTCGAGCCGAAGGTGCTGCCGCATCCCTATGCCTTCAACGCCTTCAGCCACAACTCGAAGGTGGACCCGGACACGGGCTACAACGAGGAAGAGATCAAGGTGATGCGCGAGACGCGCAAGATCTTCGCGGACGAGGAGATCCGCATCTCGGCCACCTGCGTGCGCATCCCGGTGCTGCGGGCGCACTGCGTGGCGGTGAACTTCGAGTGCGAGTCGCCGATCAGCGCCGAGGAAGTACGGCGGATCGTCGCGGGCGCGCCGGGCGTGAAGCTGGTGGATGATCCGGAGCGCAACTACTTCCCGATGCCAAAGGATGCTTCCGGGCAGGACGACATCCTGGTGGGCCGCATCCGCCAGGACGTGAGCGATCCGGCGGGCCGCTCCGTGGCGATGTTCGTCGCCGGCGACCAGCTGCTGAAGGGCGCGGCGCTGAACGCGGTGCAGATCGCCGAGCTGCTCGTGCAGGGTGCGCCGGCGGCCACACAGGCGGCGCAGAGGGTTGCGTGACACCCGCGCGCGCCAGCGCCGGACTGCTGCTGTACCGCCGGCGTGCGGGGCGCGTGGAAGTGCTGCTCGTGCATCCCGGCGGCCCGTTCTGGGCCGGCCGGGATGAGGGGGCCTGGAGCATCCCGAAGGGTGAAATGGATGCCGGCGAGGATGCGCTCGCCTGCGCCGAACGCGAGTTCGCCGAGGAACTGGGGTCGCCACCGCAGGCAACGGGCGCGCCGGCAGCGCTCGAGCCCGTCCGACAGCGCAGCGGCAAGGTCGTCCATGCCTGGGCGATGGAAGGCGACTTCGATGCCGCCTCGGTGCGCAGCAACACCTTCCGCCTCGAGTGGCCGCCGAAGTCCGGACGAATGCAGGAGTTCCCGGAGGTGGATCGCGCCGGCTGGTTCAGCCTCGAGGAGGCGCGCGTGAAGATGCTGGAAGGCCAGCGGCCGCTGCTGGACCAGCTGGCACGGATCATCACCCCAATGCGTGCGGGCCGGCCCGGATCCTAGCTGTGAAGTCTCAGGACGTTGTTCCTGGTTAAAGGGTTGCCCATTCGGGGGTCTCCGATGAATCTTTGGCTTACCACGGCTAAAGGTACAAAGGAGTCCCGAATGGACGTGCATCAGAATGCGCGACT
>QGUX01000276.1 GCA_003242275.1 Pseudomonadota bacterium
GTGGACGAGAAGAACCTCTCGGTGCTGGCCGAGGGCCAGCATGGCGCCGCGTCCCGACAGCCGCTGCGGCGTCATCGGCCGCGCCCGCTGCGCGCCCGCGGCATAGCGCTGCCGGCGGCGCGCGGCGCGCTCGATCACCAGCAGCGTGACCACCACCGCGAGCATGGCCAGCGCGATCTGTGCCGCGCCGGCGAGGTCGGAACGCGTGACCCAGGTGGAATAGATGGACACGGTCAGCGTGCGCACGCCCAGAAGCTCGGAGGCGCCGATGTCGTTCAGCGCCTCCATCAACGCCAGCGCCGTGCCCACCGCGATGGCGGGGCGCGCCAGCGGCAGCGCCACGCGCAGGAACACCGCGCGCGGCCCCTGGCCCAGCGTGCGCGCCACCTCGAGCAGCGTGCCCGACTGCATCAGGAACATGGCGCGGGTGGTCAGGTACACATAGGGATAGAGCACGAAGCCCAGCACCAGCGCGCAGCCCGGCAGCGAGCGGATGTCCGGCAACCGCAAGTCCTGCGGCGAGGCGATGCCCAGCAGGCTGCGCAGCCCGCTCTGCAACGGGCCGATGGGGTGCATCAGGTCCATCCACGCATAGGCCATGATGTAGGTGGGCACGGCCAGCGGCAGCAGCAGCGCCCATTCGAACACGCGCCGGCCGGGGAAGTCGTAGGCCGTCACCAGCCAGGCGCTGCCGGTGCCCAGTGCGATCACCAGCACGCCCACCGCCGCCAGCAGCAGCAGGGTTTCACGCAGCGCCGGTGGCAGCACGTAGTGCACCAGGTGCGGCCAGAGCATGCCGTCCCCGCGCAGCGCCTCGAACAGCAGCGCCGCCACCGGCAGCAGCACCAGCAGCGCGATGCCGGCCGCCGCCGCGAGCCAGGCTCCGCCGGGGCGGGATACGCGGATCACTGCGTCAGTTGTCGAAGCCGATGCGCTCGGCCATCAGGCTGGCGGCCCTGCGGTGGCGGGCGATCTCGGCCAGTGGCAGGGTGTCGGGCGTGAGCGTGCCCAGCGCCGCGATCAGCGGGTCGATGCCGGCGCCGGGCAGCACCGGATACTCGTAGTTGGTCATTGCATACTCGGCCTGCGCATCCGGCGAGACCAGGAACTCCAGCAGCTTCACGGCCGCCTCGCGGTTGGGGGCGTTCTTCGCGATGGCGGCGCCGGACACGTTCACGTGCGTGCCGCCGTTCTCGAAGGTGGGCAGCACCACGTTGATGGCCTCGCCCCACTTCTTCTGCTCGGGCCCGCCGCTGCCGCTCCTCATGCGGCCCACGTAGTAGGAGTTGCCGAGGCCGATGTCGCAGAGCTGGCCGAGGATGTCCCGCGCCACCTCCCGGTCGCCGCCGCCGGGACGGCGCGCGAGGTTGGCCTTCACGCCGCGCAGCCAGGCCTCTGCCGCGGCCTCGCCATGGTGCGCGATGTAGGCCGCGATCACCGCGGTGTTGTAGGGATGCTGCGCCGAGCGCAGGCACACCTTGCCCTTCCATTCAGGCTTCGCCAGGTCCTCGTAGCGGAAGGAGGTGAGCCTGGTGCGGTCCTTCGATGCGTACAGCACGCGCGCGCGCAGCGACAGGGCGAACCAGTGGCCGTCCGGGTCGCGCAGCTGCGCCGGGATGGCCGACTCCAGCGCGGCGGATTTCACCGGCTGGGTGACGCCGCGCTCGACCAGGTCGATCAGGTTGCCGATGTCCACCACCATCAGCACGTCCGCCGGCGAGCGGCGGCCCTCGGCGGCCACGCGCTCGGCCAGGCCGTCGCGCACGAACACGGTCTTCACCCGGATGCCGGTGGTGGCGGTGAACTTGTCCAGCAGCGGCTGGATCAGGCCCGGCTCGCGGGTGGTGTACAGGTTCACCTCGGCCGCCCCGGAGCCGGCGGCAACGCCCAGCGCGCAGCAGGCGGCGGCGAGCGGGCCCAGCACGCGGCGGCGCAGGGAAGAAAAGGTTTTCATGCTTCGCTCCTTGGGGACTCCTCGTCCGCGGCAAACACCAGCGCCGCCGACGGATCCACCCGCAGTTGGATTGTATCGCCCGGTCGCGCCGGATCCCGCCCGAACACGTGCAGTACCAGCGGCTGGGCCACGCCGTCGACTGCCAGCCTGAGCTGCTCGCCGGCGCCCACGAACAGCCGATCCAGCACCCGGGCTGGCACGCCCGCTTCGACGATGCGCAGGTCGTGCGGCCGGATGGCCGCGCAGGCCGGCGCGCCGTCGGGGAGGCCTGTTGCTGCGAAGCTGCCCAGCGGGGTGTCCACGCGGCCGCCGGCCACGCGGGCGGGCAGCTCCAGCAGCTCGCCGAAGAAACGCGCGGCATACAGCGAGGCCGGACGGCGGTACAGCACTTCGGGCGGCGCGTCCTGCTCCACCCGGCCCGCGCGCATCAGCACGATGCGGTCGGCGATGCGCAGGGCCTCCTCCGGGTCGTGCGTGACCAGGATGGCGGTGATGCCGGCCTCGCGCAGCAGGCCCAGGGTCTCCTCGCGCACGGCCTCGCGCAGGCTGCGGTCGAGGTTGCAGAATGGCTCGTCCAGCAGCAGCAGCCGGGGCTGCGGCGCCAGCGCGCGTGCCAGCGCCACGCGCTGCTGCTCGCCGCCGGAAAGCATGTGCGGGAAGCTCCCGGCGCGCGCTGCCAGCCGCACCCGTTCGAGCGCGGCGCGCGCCGCGGCGTGCCGCGCGGCCTTCGGGCCCTTCAGGCCGAAGGCCACGTTGTCGAGGATGGAAAGGTGCGGGAACAGCGCATAGTCCTGGAACACCAGGCCGATGCCGCGCTGCTCCGGCGGCACGAAGCGCGTGGTGTCGGCCAGCACGCGGCCGTCCATCACGACGCTGCCGGCATCAGGCGCCTCCAGCCCCGCGATCAGGCGCAGCAGGGTGCTCTTGCCGCAGCCCGAGCTGCCCAGCAGGCACAGGATCTCGCCCGGGGCGCAGGCCAGCGATACTTCGTTCACCGCCGTCAGCGCGCCGTAGCGGCGCGTCAGCCCGTGCACTTCGAGCGCCGCCGGCGCCTGCTTCGGGATCGCGTTCATGCACACCTCAGGTGGTTGTCCCAGGACAGCTCGCGCGAGGGAGCAAGCAGTGTTTCTTGTTCGCGTCCCGGTGCCGTGGCCGCCAGCCCGCCGAAGCCGTCGCTGAGCAGGAAGCGGCCGTCCTCCATCGCCGCCACGCCGCATCCGTCCGGCCGGGTGGCCGTACCGAGGCAATGTCCATCCGTCACGCGCCAGTATGCGACATGACCGCCCACCGGGCTCGAGGTGGCGATGACTTCGCGGCCCGCGGCGATGGAACCCACGTAGTTGCGCAGCTCACGCAGCAGCGGCGGCGGCGCGGACAGCAGCTGCGGCGCCTGCCCGCGGCGGTAACGACCCACCAGCGGCGGCTGCTCGGTGGCCGGCCCCTGGTGCTGGCAGGCGAACCACACCGTGCCCATGGCATCGACGGCAAGGTGCCGGATGGACAGCTGGAACAGCTCCGGCGCCAGCACGTGGTTCTCCAGCAGGCGGCCGTCGCGTGCGTCCACGAGGGCCAGCGAGGATTTCATGGTGGCGAGGTTCAGCGGTTCCTTGCCGAAGTCCGGATGGACCAGCAGCCCGCCGTTGGCCACGCACAGCGTGCGGCCGTCGGCCAGCAGCACCACCTCGTGCGGACCGATGCCGCCGGTGTCAATCTCGCCCAGGCGCTGCCACGCCAGGCCGGGACGCGCATCGTAGACGCCCAGCACGCCGCGGCCGCTGGCCCAGTCGTTCTCGGTCGCGTACAGCAGTGCGCCATCGGCCGAGAACACGCCGTGGCCGAAGAAGTGCCGGTCCTCGGGCAGGGGCAGGCTGCCCAGCGGCGAGCCGCCGTCCAGCACGAAGGCAGGCGCGAAGAATCCCGCCTGGCGGCCGAAGACCACCGCCGGGCGGCGGGCCGTGGCGGGGGCACCCGTGGGGCCG
>QGUX01000277.1 GCA_003242275.1 Pseudomonadota bacterium
CTGCATTGTCGCCGGGAACCCCGCGCTGATCATCGGAAAGTGGGCGTCGCGGGAGCAGCGGCGACGCAGGGAAGGGTTGGTAGCGGGGGCAGGAATTGAACCTGCGACCTTCGGGTTATGAGCCCGACGAGCTGCCAGACTGCTCCACCCCGCACCAGGAGGGCGCGCATATTAGCCCAATGCGCCGGGAACGGAAATACTTTCTTTCCGGAGGCCCGCGGCGCGAGCGCGCCGCGCCGGAATCAACCCGGGATCACCTGCTGGCACAGCGCCAGCAGCCGGCCCGGCACGATGCCCAGGGCAAGCACCGCGGCGGCATTGATGGCCAGCACCACCTTCAGCGCACCGGCCGGCGCCAGCGCCGGCTGGTCCTGCGGCGGCTCGAAGTACATCAGCCACACCACGCGCAGGTAGTAGAAGGCGCCGACCACGGATGCCACCACCGCCACGATGGCGAAGGCCAGCTGGCCGCTGTCCACCAGCGCGCGGATCACCTCGAGCTTGGCCCAGAAACCCACGAACGGCGGCACGCCGGCCGTGGAGAACATCACGAAGGCCATGGCGCCCGCCAGCAGCGGATCGCGCTGGTTCAGGCCCTTGTAGTGCTCGAGCTGGTCCGCCTCGCAGCCGCTGCGACTCGCGATCAGCACCACCGCGAACGCGGCGATGGTCATCAGGATGTAGGTCAGCGTGTAGAACAGCGCCGCGCCGTAGCCCGCCGGCGAGGCCGCGGAGAAGCCGAACAGCATGAAACCCACGTTGCCGATGGCCGAGTACGCCAGCATGCGCAGCAGGCTGGTCTGCGCGATGGCGATCACGTTGCCGGCGATGACCGACAGCACCGCCAGCACACCCAGCATCTGGCTCCACTCGGCGCCCTGCCCTGCCAGCCCCTCCGACAGCAGGCGGAAGGCCATGGCGAAGGAGCCGATCTTGGACACGGTGGCCACCAGCGTGGCGGTCGAGGTCGGCGCGCCCTGGTAAACGTCCGGCGCCCACATGTGGAAGGGCACGGCGCCGAACTTGAATGCGATGGCCACCACCACGAACGAGGCGGCGAGGATGAAACCGAAGCCCGGGGCGGCACCCAGGCGGGCCGTGAGCTGCGAGAGTTCCAAGGTGCCGGTCAGGCCGTACAGCACCGACATGCCGTAAAGCAGCACGCCCGAGGCCAGCGCGCCGAGCACGAAGTACTTTATGGCCGCCTCGGCCGCAGGTCCGGACTCGCGGTCGAAGGCCACCAGTGCGTACAGCGACAGCGACAGCAGCTCCAGGCCCACGTAGATGGTGAGCAGGTTCGGCGCCGAAGCCATCACCAGCACGCCCAGCAGCGCGGTCAGCGTCAGGATGTAGTACTCGCCCTTGCGGATGCCGCGGCGCCCCAGGTACAGGCGGCTGTAGAACAGCGCCATGGCGGTGAACACGAAGGCGCAGGTCTTCAGCAGCGAGGACAGCGGGTCGGCCACGTACAGGCCGTGGAACACCTCGGTGCGGACCTCGATGCCCTGCCGCCAGGAGATGAACGCGCCCACCAGCAGCACGGCCAGGGTCAGCGAGCCGGTACGGCCCGCGTCGCGGCCACCCGCGAACAGGTCGAACAGCAGCACCACGCAGATGGCGCCGGCGAGGTAGATCTCCGGCAGGGCCAGCAGGAGTTCGGAGGAGGAGAAAGGCGTCATAGCTTGGTGGCCAGGATCTGCTGGGTCAGTTGTTCGATGGCGCCGCGCATCACGTCGAGCAGCGGCGCCGGCCACAGGCCGAGCAGCAGCACGGCGACGGCCAGCATCGCCAGCATCAGGAACTCGCGGCCGTCGATGTCCTTCATCTGGGCCACGTGGTCATTGGCCACCGGGCCGAAGATGGTGCGCTTGATCAGCCACAGCGTGTACGCGGCGCCGAGGATCAGCGTCAGCGCCGCCAGCGCGGCATACCAGAAATTGGCCTTGAACGCGGCCAGGATGACCAGGAACTCGCCGACGAAGCCCGAGGTGCCCGGCAGGCCAGCGTTGGCCATGCCGAAGAACACCGCGAACGCGGCGAACACCGGCATGGTGTTGATCACGCCGCCATAGGCGCTGATCTCGCGGCTGTGGACGCGGTCGTACATCACGCCCACGCACAGGAACATGGCGCCGGAGATCACGCCGTGGGAGATCATCTGCACCATCGCGCCGTCCAGGCCCATGCCCGCGCCCGAAGCGCTGCCGGTCGAGGCCACGATGTCGTACGCCAGCACCGCGCCCAGGGTCACGAAGCCCATGTGCGCGATCGAGGAGTACGCGATCAGCTTCTTCATGTCGTGCTGCACCAGCGCAACGAAGCCGATGTACACCACCGCGACCAGCGACAGTGTGATGATCAGCCCATCGAGCTCGCGGCCGGCGTCCGGCGCGATCGGCAGCGCGAAGCGCAGCAGGCCGTAGCCACCCATCTTCAGCATGATGGCCGCCAGCACCACCGAGCCGCCGGTGGGTGCTTCCACGTGCGCGTCCGGCAACCACGTGTGTACCGGCCACATCGGCACCTTGACCGCGAAGGCCGCCAGGAAGGCCAGGAATATCCAGCGCTGCTCCACCAGCGACAGCGGCAGGGCGTGGAAGGCGCCGATGTCGTAGTCCCCCGCCTTCGTGTACATGTAGATCAGGGCGACCAGCATGAACACCGAGCCGAGGAAGGTGTACAGGAAGAACTTGATCGTGGCGTAGATGCGCCGCGGGCCGCCCCAGATGCCGATGATCAGGAACATCGGGATCAGCATGGCTTCCCAGAAGAAGTAGAACAGCAGCGCGTCCATGGCCGCGAACACGCCGATCATCAGGCCTTCCATGATCAGGAAGGCGGCCAGGTACTGCGCCACGCGGGTCTTCACCGAGTTCCACGCGGCGATCACCACCGGCACGGTGATGAAGGCGGTCAGCACGATCAGCGGCACGGCGATGCCGTCCACGCCCAGGTGATAGTCGGCGTTGAAGGCCGGTATCCAGGGCAGCTTCTGCTGGAACTGGAACTGCGCCGTGCTGCCGTCGAAGCCGGCGTACAGCACCGCCGACAGGACCAGCACCACCAGCGAGACGATGAGCGAGACCCAGCGCACGGCCGGCGCACGACGCTCGCCGAGCAGCAGCGCCAGCACGCCGCCCGCGATGGGCAGCCAGATGAGCAGCGATAGAAGCGAGGTGTTCAACATGATGCGGGCCTAGCCAGCCACCAGGTACCAGCCCAGCAGCACTGCAAGACCGATCACCATCCAGAAGGCATATGTGTAGAGGAATCCGGTCTGCACGCGCCGCACGATGCCGGCCGCCCACCTGATGGTGAGCGCCGAGCCATTGACCAGCGCGCCGTCGATCAGGGCGCGGTCGCCGGCCCTCCACAGCCCCGTGCCCAGGAGGCGCGCGGCGCGCGCGATCACGTTCTCGTTGAACCAGTCGAAGTAGTACTTGTTGTCCAGGATCGTGACCAGCGGCCTCGCCTTCGCGGCGATCACGCCCGGCAGCTCCGGACGCTTCAGGTACAGGAACCAGGCCAGGGCCACCCCGGCCAGCGCCAGCCAGAACGGCCAGGTGGCGAAGGCATGCAGGCCCATGGTGCCCGGGTGGGCGGCGTGGTGGGCCACCTCCTCCATGGCATGGTGCGCGCCGGAGACGTGGATGGCGCCCTCGAAGTAGTCGCCGGCCAGCATCGGCGCCACGGTCAGGTAGCCGATGAACAGCGACGGGATGGCCAGCAGCACCAGCGGCACCCACACCACCGCCGGGCTCTCGTGCGGCTCGCCGCCGTGGTGGTGGTCGCCATGGCCGTCATGGCCATGGTGGTCCACCGGCCTGTTGCGGAAGCGCTCCGGCCCGTGGAACACCAGGAAGTACATGCGGAAGCTGTAGAAGGCGGTGATGAACACGCCCGCCAGCACGGCGAACTTCGCGT
>QGUX01000036.1 GCA_003242275.1 Pseudomonadota bacterium
GGGGGGGGCTGGTGGGGAAAAGGCCCCTGGCCCCCGGGACAGTGGGGGGCGGACCCAACAACCGCCATGACGGCGCCGACCAGTGGCTGTTCGTGGTCAGCGGCCGGGGCGTGGCCATGGTCAATGGCCGGCCGCACACGCTGCGGGCCGGCACCTTGCTGATGATCGAGCGGGGCGAGCGCCACCAGATCCGCAATACCGGCCGGCTGCCGCTGAAGACGCTGAACTTCTATGCGCCTCGGACCTACACGGCGGGCAGGGCGCGGCGCTGAGGGCGGTCGCCGCGCTGGAGCGTCCACTGATTCCCGGGGTGCCTGCGGGCGCGCGGCGGCCGGGCCTCACGTCTGCGAAGTCCTGCCCTGGAGCGCCGCGAACGAACGCCGCTGCTTCGCCTGGCGCGGGGCGCGCCAGTACCGCGCCTTTCCCGACGGGCGGGTGTCGGCCCCCAGCACCATCTCGAAGTAGCGCAGCGCGAAGCGCGTCTGCCGGGCTTCCGGCGCCGCGATGCAGTCGCGCGGAATCTTCATTTCGTACTGCCTGACATATGCATCGTTGGCCGTGAACAGCACGCACTGGTGGCTCGAGACGCCGGTGATGATCAGCCGCCGTATGCCCATGAAGGACAGCAGCGCCTCCAGCGCGGAGGCATAGAAGGCCGAGTGGCGCGGCTTGAGGACGAAGTAGTCCTCGCGGGTGGGCGCCAGCAGGCGCACCAGTGCCGCGCCTGGCCGCGAGGGATGGGTGCAGTGTGCCACGAGGCTCCGGACATCCGAGCGCCAGCGGCCGAAGTTGTCGTTGACGTAGATGGCGGGAATGCCGGCCACGCCGGCGCGCCTCTTCAGGGCGGCGATGTTGCGCGCGGCGCGGCCGAAGGGTCCGAGCAGCCGTCCGCCGTCCTCGAACCGGAAGTCGCTGATCACGTCGATGATCAGCAACGCGGTGCGCGGGCTGGTTCGCTCGCTCCTGGCCAGAACCTCTCCCGGGGTGCGGCGTCAGTGCAGCGTGCGGTGGGAACGCCGCTGCTTCCGGCCGGATGGCAGGGCGTTGCCGCCCGGGGCCGCGTGGTCCGCCCCGCCGTCAGGGGAATTCTCCGGTTCGGCCGGGCCGGCGGCACGCCCTGGCTTTCCCCGCCGCTCGCGCCGCTTGTCAGCCTTGCCGTCCTGCCTGTCGCGGCTCTTCATCTCGTCGACGGCCGGCGAGTCCGGCGCGGCGGTCTCGGAGCTGACCGGACTGTACGGCGCGCCGTGCCCGCCTTCGTACTCGCGCGCGATCCGCTGCCCGCGGCCGCGGGAGCGGCGTTGTCCTGATGGCCGGTGGCGAGGCGTGGACCTGGGCATGGCATCTCCATTCGCGTGGCAAGGCCACGCCCCCGGGCAACGTGCATCAGGATGACCGTGGGATGGGAGTCGGCCTGGCACCGTGAAGCTGGCGTTGCTTCCGGGGGAGTGGCGAGCCGAGTGTGCGATGGCTGGACCTCGCCAAGTGTCGCCAGTCCCCCGGATGCGCTGTAGGACTGTGCCGGCTTGAGTCCTACGGTCGACAGGCGCCGCCGGGGCGGCCCCTTGACGCAGTTCACAGACCGGAGGCCACCTGCGGCAGCGCAATTCGCAACCGTGCGCGCTTCACATACATAATCAGCCGGCCCCGATACACATGCCGTGCTACCAACCATGCACGGCCGCCTGCGGGCCTGCGCAGGACCAGGGGCATGCCCGCCAGAACTTCCAAGAGCACGGAAAAGCCACCGCCGTTCGATCCGGCCAGCACGGGGACGCTCAATCCGTCCGACACGCTGAAGCTGCTGGCGCTTCCGGACACCGACCTGCCGCAGCCGCCCAAGGACCTGGGCCTGGAGGCCCTGCACCGAGCCACCGTCGTGCAGCTGCCGCTGGGCGTGGGCTATGCCACCCGCGAGGGCCAGTTCATCTGGTGCAACGAGGCCTTCGAGATGATGCTCGGCCTCGCGCCGGGGGAATACCGCGACAGGACCATCGCGGAACTCACCCACAAGGACGACGCCCAGGCCAACGACGAACTGCAGCGTGACCTGTGGGCGGGCAGGATCAAGTCCTATTCAATCGAGAAGCGATACGTCAAGCGGGACGGCGGCGAGCTGTGGGTACGCGTGTCGGCCGCGATGGTGCGCACATCCGAGGGCAATCCTGTCTGCTCGGTGGGCTTCCTCGAGGACATCTCCGCCCGCAAGAAGATGGAAGAGGAGATCGAGCGGGTGCAGAAGGCCCTGGTCGATGCCTCGCGCCTCGCGGGCATGGCCGAGGTCGCCACCAACGTGCTGCACAACGTCGGCAACGTGCTCAACAGCGTCAATGTCTCGGCCAGCGTGCTGGCCGAGAAGCTCAAGTCCAGCAAGGGCGCCCGCCTGGGCGAAGTCGCGGCACTGCTCAGGCGGCACAGGGACGACCTGCCGGGTTTCATGGCGCGCGACCCGCGTGCCGCCAAGATTCCCGACTACCTCGCGGCGCTGGCGGCGCAGCTCGCTGGCGAGCGCGAGGCCATGCTGAAGGAGCTGGAGGAGCTCCGCGGCCACCTCGACCACATCAAGGAAACGGTCACCATGCAGCAGACCTACGCCCGCCGCTGCGGCGTGGTGGAGGAGGTGGCCGTGGTCGACCTGGTGGAGGATGCGCTGCGGATGAACAGCGGCGCGTTGACCCGCCACCGGGTGGCCGTGCAGCGCGATTTCCTGGACACGCCGCGCATCACCACCGACAAGCACAAGGTGCTGCAGATCCTGGTCAACCTGCTGCGCAACGCCAAGTACGCCTGCGATGAGTCGTCCGCGCCGGAGAAGCTGGTGCGCATCCGCATCGAGCAGGTGCTCGATGAAGTGTGGATCTCGGTCATCGACAACGGCGTGGGCATCGACCCGGAGGTGATGCCGCGCCTGTTCACGCACGGCTTCACCACGCGCAAGTCCGGCCACGGCTTCGGCCTGCATGGGGCGGCGCTGGCCGCCACGGAGCTGGGCGGCTCGCTCACCGCCCACAGCGAGGGCGTGGGACGCGGCGCCACCTTCCGCCTGTGCCTGCCGCTGCCCCGGAGGGGCGGGACGCCGTGAACGAGAGCACGGGCCGCTTCTCCTCCGGCATCCGCGAGGCGCTGTCGATCGCGAACCGCCGCATCCTCGTCATCGACGACAACGAGGCCATCCACCGCGACTTCCGCAAGGTGCTGGGCGCTGCCGAGCCGGTGGAGGGACAGGACGTGCTCGACGTGCTGGAGTCCGAGCTGCTCGGCGAGAAGCAGGCCTCGAGGATGCCGGTGTTCGAGATCGATTCGGCGCTGCAGGGCGAGGCCGGGGTGAAAATGGCGGCCGGGGCGCTGCGCGAGGGCCGGCCCTACGCCGTGGCCTTCGTCGACATGCGCATGCCGCCGGGTTGGGACGGACTGAAGACCATCGAGCAGCTCTGGCTTGCCGACCCGGACATCCAGGTCGTGATCTGCTCCGCTCACTCCGACTACGAGTGGAGCGACGTGATGGAGCGGCTGAACCACTCGGACAAGCTGCTGGTGCTGCGCAAGCCCTTCGAGCCCATCGAGGTGCAGCAATGCGCCAGCGCGCTGTGCCAGAAGTGGCACAACGAAAGGCTGATCAGGAGCCAGATCACGCAGCTGGAACGGATGGTGGAGGCGCGCACGCGCGGCCTGGAGATCGCCAACCGCCAGCTGCGACACATGGCCACGCACGACGCGCTGACGGGGTTGCCGAACCGCACGCTGCTGGAGGATCGGCTGCAGCAGGCCATGGCGCAGGCGCAGCGCACCGGCCAGAGCTTCGCGGTGCTGGTCTGCGACCTGGACCGCTTCAAGCTGGTCAACGATTCGATGGGCCACCACGCGGGTGACCAGTTCCTGCAGGAGGTGGCCCGGCGCCTGGCCGGCGTGCGCCGCGAGGGCGACACGCTGGCACGGCAGGGCGGCGACGAGTTCGTGTTCGTGCTGGCGCCGCCCTCGGCCGAAAGCGACGCCGAGGCGCTGACGCGGCGCGCGCTGGCCGCGCTGGCCGTGCCGCTGCACATCGCCGGCATGGACATCCACGTGGCGGCCAGTTTCGGCCTGGCCGTCTATCCGCGCGACGGCGCGCGCGCGGAGGCGCTGCTCGCCAATGCGGACGCGGCCATGTACAGCGCCAAGCAGCGTGGCAACTGCCTGCAGCGCTTCTCCGCGGCCCTGGGCGGAACCGCGCACCGGCGCCTGCAGCTCGAGAACGACCTGCACACGGCCATCCGCGAGAACCAGTTCGAGCTGCACTACCAGCCCAAGGTGGACACCGCCACCGGCGAGATCGCCAGCGCCGAGGCGCTGCTGCGCTGGAAGCATCCCGAGCGCGGCTACGTCCCGCCGGTGGAGTTCATCCCCGTGGCGGAGGAGACCGGCCAGATCGGCGCCATCGGCAACTGGGTGCTGCGCGAGGCCTGTCGCCAGGTACGGTGCTGGATCGACGCCGGCATCCCGCCGCTGCGCATCGGCGTGAACATCTCCGCGGCCCAGTTCCACGACCCGGGACTGGTGGAGAACGTGCGCGCGGCACTCGAGCAGGCGCAGCTCGACCCGAAGTGGCTGGAAATCGAGCTGACCGAGAGCTGCGTGATGAGCAATCCCGAGCAGTCCATCCGGCTGCTGGAGGAGCTTTCGGGCATGGGAATCATGGTGTCGGTGGACGACTTCGGCACCGGCTACTCCAGCATGAGCTACCTCAGGCGCTTCCCGATCGACATGCTCAAGATCGACCGCACCTTCGTGGCCGAGATGGACACGCGCGAGGACGACACCTCGATCGTGCGAGCCATCGTGTCGCTGGCGCACGGCCTGAGGCTCAAGGTGGTGGCCGAGGGGGTGGAAACCAGCGCCCAGCTCAGGGCGCTGCGCACGCTGGGCTGCGACGAGTACCAGGGATTCCACTTCAGCCCCGCGCTGCCGGCGGCGCAGTTCGAGCAGCTGCTGCGCGAGCGGTCAGTGCAGGTGGCCGGGCCGGTGTCCCGGCAGCGGCCGGCCGGCACGGCTCCCTAGCGGTTCAGCGGGAATTCCAGCGTGAAGCGCGCCCCGTGCCCCGGGGCCGTGTCGACGCTGAACCTGCCGCCGAAGTCGGCCACCCGGTCGGAGATGCTCCACAGGCCGAAGGTGCCGGGATGCGGTCCGAACATCTCCATCTGCCACTCGAAGCCCCGGCCGCTGTCGGTGACCTCGACATGCACGACGTGCTCGTCGCCGCGGACGTTGACCCGGGCGGTGTCCACGCCGGCGTGCTTGACCACGTTGCGCAGCAGCTCGCGGACCAGCTTGAAGATCAGCACGCGCAGGTCCATGCCGATGGCATTCTCCTTCACGTCGCAGTGCAGCTGCACGCGCAGCTTGTCCTGGCTCCTGAAGTGCACCACCAGCCATTGCAGGGCCGGCGCCAGGCCCAGTTCGTAGAGGCCGGGCGGGGAGAGGTCGGCGATCATGCTGCGCGTGCGCTCCTGCACGCGGCGCAGGTTGGCGCGGATGTCGTCGAGCAGCGGCGCCACGTGCGGTGCCTGCATGCGCGCCACCTCCAGCGACATGGCCATCCCGGTCAGCGACTGGCCGATGCCGTCGTGCAGGTCCACGGCCGTGGCGCGGCGGGCACGTTCCTCGGCGGTGACGAGCTGGTGCGCATAGGCCTTGAGCCGCTCGCGCTCGCGCAGCAGGCGGGTATTCAGGTCCACGATTTCCGACACGTCGCGTCCCACGCACCAGATGCGCCTGAGCTCGCCAGCTTCCACCACGCCGCTGTAGGAGATGATGAAGGTGCGCGTGCGGCCCTTGATCTCGGCCGTCAGACGCAGGCCGTCGAGCGAGTAGCCGCGGGCGGCCGCGGCGGCGAGGTTGCGCTCGTACAGGGCGCACCAGGAGCGCCGCGATTCCCAGGCCGGCGTGTGCGGCACCGGTTCGGTGCAGCCGGCCGAAAAGCGGTCGAACACCACGTTGCCCTCGGCAACGCGCGCGTGATCGCGCAGCCACTGCGCCTGCTCCTCCAGCGGCAGGTCCACCGGCATCGGCGGCTTCACCTCGACGCGCCAGACGGCCTCGGAACTCAGCTCGATGAAGGTGCGGTAGCGGGACTCGCTGGCCGAAACCTGGTCCAGCGCCACGCGCATCGACGTCACCAGCATGCCCACGATCAGCGGCAGCGCGATCATCAGGATCAGGTAGGTCTGCAGCGCCAACATGCGCGCGACGGGCTGGTCGCCGATGATGTACTCCGGATAGGAGGCGCCCAGGGCCGCGCCCATCATCACCGCGCCCGTGGCCAGCACGCTCGACCAGCGCGGTGGCAGGCGGAAGGCGATGGCCAGCAACACGCCGAGCAGCACCGCCGGCGTACGCAGCAGCGAGTCGATCTGTGTCATCGGTGCGCGGAACAGCAGCCAGGTGCCGAACGCGAGCACGATGCCGAGGAGCAGCACCTCCCAGAACCTCACCCTCCGCAGCGAGATGTACATGCGCCGCACCGGCAGGGCCCAGAACAGCACCGGCGGGGCGATCACCAGCGAGCCGAGCCAGTTGCCCGCCCACCAGAGCTGCCACTGCTCCCAGTAGCCGGTTCCGCCGTAGTTCAGCAACGTGAAGGCGGCACCCAGGGTGGCGCTCACTGCCGCGCCTGCCGAGCTGGCCAGCAGGAACTGCAGCGCCAGTGCCACCCGCACGAGGTTGAAGCGCCACAGGCGCGAGCGGGTGATCAGCGCACCGACCACCGCATCGGTGGTGTTGGCCACCATGAACAGCACCACGCCAGCCGGTGCCGAGGGTTCGCGCATCACCCACGCCATGGTGTACTCCACGGCGAGCTGCACCGCGATCAGTACCGGCCAGCGGCGAACCGGTGCGATGATCAGTGCAGCGAGCAGAAGGCCCACCGCCGGCCACATCACCGTCAGCTCGCCCGAACTGGTCTTGAACTGGTAGCCCAGCCACACCAGGAACGTGTGGCAGGCCGCGAACGCGGCGATCAGCCGCGCCTCTCCCCCGATCCTGGACACCAGCTCCGGCCAGGCCATGCTGGTGTCCTGCATGTCATGCCGCTCTTCGCTGGCCGGGAGCTCACCCCGCGGGCCGGTGGACCGGTTGTCGGGGGAGGGAGTGATGGGGGGTGGTGCGGTCAATGCAGGCGCCCGGTTCCCGCCAGGCGCCGGCGGTACCACACGTCCTCCAGGCGACCGGTCTCCACGGTGCGGCCGCTCTGCGGCGCATGCACGAACCTGCCGTCGCCGGTGTAGATGGCCACGTGGGTGATCTTCGGGCCGCTCTCGAAACGGAAGAACAGCAGGTCGCCGGCGGCGAGCTCACGCCGGGACACCGGACGGGCGGCCTTGAACTGGGCCTCGGTGGTGCGAGGCACGCTGATGCCGAGGGAGGCATAGGCGAAGTGGACCAGGCCGCTGCAGTCGAAGGCATCCGGGCCGCTGCCACCGTAGCGGTAGGGACGTCCCAACTGGGCCAGTGCCAGGCCGGCCACCTGCTCGCCGATGCTGCGCGGGCGGTCGGCGGAATCAGCGACAGGGCGCGGGCCGGCGGCGCAGCCCGCCAGCAGCGCCGCCGCCAACAGGATGATCGCGAACCTGGCTGGCTGCGTGGAGTGCGCCATGGTGGTGTTTTATCCCACCTGCTGGCTGCGTGCTGCAACCACCTTCACGGATTGCTCTCCCTCCGGGCCCCTCCGCTTGAGCTATTGTGCCACCGGGTTCGCGTCCGTGGGCGAGGGGCTACAGGCTGGAGAAGAACTCCCACATGAGGTCATTGGCCCGGACGGCGGTGGAGGGATTCCCGCCGCGCAGCTTCGAGCCCCCGGGCCATGAATGGCCGCCCGTCTCCGTGACGCAGAGTTTCACCGGTGCGCCGCCGCGCCCGGCCTCATGCAGGTCGCACCATGCGCCCGCCACGCCCAGCACGCGGCGCGGCACGGGATCGGCGCCGTTCAGCCGCACCCACTTGCCGATGGTCGAGGGTACCGAGGTGAAATCGGTGATCATGTCCTCGTCGCGGAAGGATCGGCCGGCGCCACCGCCGAACAGCACCAGTTCATCGTCCCGGGCGTGCACGTGCAGTACCGCCACGGGCCGCGAGGGACGACAGGACGCGGTGTTGTCCGTGCCAGCCACGGCCATGATGCCGCGGATCACGTCGGCGGCCTCGCAGGCCATGCGGTAGGACATCATTGCGCCATTGGACATGCCGATGACGTACACCCGCGAGGCGTCGACGCGGGTGCGCCGCTTCACGTCCTCGATCACCGCGCGCAGGAAACCGACATCATCCACGTCCTCCTTGCGGGCCCGCGCGCAGCAGTTGCCGGCATTCCACGTGGCCAGCATGCCGGAGCGGGCAGGGCTCACGCCATTGGGAAACACCGCGATGAAGCCGGCCTGCCCGGCCTTGGTGATCAGGCCATAGCTGGCATCGTCGGCCTGGTGCACGGCGCCGCCGCCCGCGCCGTGCAAGGCCAGCACCACTGGCATGGCCGTGGAGGCATTCCAGGACTTCGGCACGTGGACCAGTGCCCAGCGCTCCAGGCCGTCATGGCGCAGGCGGATCTCGTAGCGCCCGGGCGCCTCGATGCGCTGGCCGGGCGCCAGCAGCCTGGCCGGCGGCGCCTGGGCCGCGATGCGCTCGCCGGCCCTGGCAACCAGGCGATCCCGCAGCCCGCCGCGCGCGCCGCTGTCCGCTGCCAGGCAGCCGGCGCACAGCAGCGCGGCCGCCAACCCGGTGATCCGTCCCCAACTGTCCATGATGGCACCTCGAGGTCCTGTCCCTGCAGCAACGCATGTGCCGGCAGTGCGTTGACGGCCGATGCGCTACATTCCGCGGCATGACACATGCGGTCGTCACTGGGTGGGGCAAGTGCCTGCCGCCCGCCATTCTCTCCAATGCCGATCTCGCCACCTTCCTGGACACCAGTGACGAGTGGATACGCACGCGCACCGGCATCGCCGAGCGGCGCATCGCCCACACCGGCCTTGGCCAGCTGGCCGAGGTGGCCGCGCGGCGGGCCCTGGCCGCCGCCGGCATGGAGCCCGCGCAGCTCGAGCTGATCGTCTTCGGCACCACCAGCTTCGATGACCAGGCGCCCAACCAGGCCTCGGGGCTGCAGCAGTGCCTGGGCGCGAAGGGCGCGGCGGCCATGGACGTCAATACCGCCTGCACCAGCTTCCTCTACGCCTGGAGCACGGCCAACGCGCTGATCCGCACCGGCGCGGTCCGCAATGCGCTGGTGGTCGGTGGCGAGGTCATCAGCCGCTTCATGGACTGGGGCAACCGCAACGTGGCGGTGCTGTTCGGCGACGGCTGCGCGGCGCTGGTGCTGGAAGCCACGGATCGGGAAGAGGGCCTGCTCGGGGAGAAGCTGGGCTGCGACGTGGACGGTCGCGATGCGCTGGTGATCCGCGGCATGGGCGGCCGCTACGCGGATTTCACGCGCCGCATGGGCGTCACCGAGTGGGTGTTCGAGGGCCAGGAGATCTTCCGCCGCGCCGTGGCCGGCATGGTGCGCGCATCGGCGGCGGTGCTCGACGCACGTGGCCGCGGGCCGGCCGATGTGGACCTGATGGTTCCGCACCAGGCCAACCTGCGCATCATCGAGGCGGTGGCGCAGAAGCTGGGCATCCCGCCGGAGCGTGCGTTCGTGAACGTGCAGCGCTACGGCAACATGTCCGCGGCGACGGTGCCGGTGGCGCTGGTGGAAGCGCTGGAAGAGGGAAGGGTGCCGCCGGGTGGCCTGCTGCTGCTGCCGGCCTTCGGCGCCGGCCTCACGTGGTGTGCGCACCTGGTGCGCTGGGGAGAGCGGGTAAGGCCCCTGGGCGAAAGCGATGCGTCGCTGCCGCCCTGCGGGGCGAGCGGCCTCGACCTCGTGCGCGAACTCATCCGCCTGCGCGCCGGCGCAGGCGGATGAGCGGCAGGCTTAGGAGCGGGGAATCTCCACTGGCGCCGACAGCACCAGCGTCAGCATCGCGCCCTCGTCGAGCTTGACCTCGGTGCCGGTTTCCTTGGCGGCCACGGCACCCGCGGCCGCGCCGAGGATGCCACCGATCACGCGGTTGCGATCCTTCTTCTTGTTGCCGATCTGGTCGGCCAGCAGCGCACCGGCGGCAGCGCCGCCGACGATCTTCACCGCGTCGCGCGTGTTGTCGCTCTTGCCCACTTCCTTGAAGTCGCCGGCGATGGGCACGTCGGTGCCGCCCGGGAGCTGGATGCGATCGAAGGCCAGCACCAGCGTGGGCGTGCCGCCGATGCGGTCGCTGCCGGACACCACCTCGACCACCGAGCCCGCCACCGTGAGTCCGGCGGGGATGGCCGTGCGGCCGTCGACCAGCACGTCGCTGGCCACGCGCGCCTCGACGGTCTGCCCCACCTTGGCGGTCTTGGTCGACAGTCCGGTGACCAGCGCCACCGGCACCTCGGTGCCTGCGGGCACGGTGACGCTGCGCGCCACCGGCGCGGTGGACGCGGGGCGGCTGGAGGAAGCCGTGGACGCCGGCTTCGATGTCGATGCCGGGCTGGGGGACGTGGAGGCCGTGGAGGGCCTGGGCGCGGGGGCGGGTGCGGCCGGCTCAGCGGGAGCAGGCTGCTGCTGGGCGAGCTCGGCCTCGAGCCGGTCGAGCTCGGCCCGCTTCTCGGCGATCTCCTCGGCGGTGAGGGCGGTCTCGGCCTGGGCGGCCGGGTCCTGTTTGCTGCAGCCGGCAAGCAGGGCGAGGGCCCCGAGCGCGGCCACGGTCAGTCTCTGATGACGCATCTGGATTCTCCTTCAGCCACGTTCACGATGGCGAACGGGACATTCCGAATCATCCCTGATTCGCGGTCGAAAGTTGCGGGAACCATCCGACTTTCGACAAGCGGGTTTGATATGTCAAGGTGTCGCCCGCCAGCGGCTGGATGGCTGCCGCAGCCGCAATGGGCTGGTAAGTTGCGCTCCCGTGCAAGGAGGTTCAATGCAGGACATCTGGAAGGCGCTGCGCCAGATCGGCGAGGAGTTCTCCCCACGCGCCATCGACGCCACGCGCCAGCTCTACGCCGGCGACGCACTGCGCCCCGCGGACGCGGGCGCCGTCGTCACCCGTGACCTCGCCTACGGCGGCGATCCACGCCAGCGGCTGGATGTGTTCCATCCGGGGGGCGACGTTGCATCCCGGCCCGTGGTGGTGTTCGTGCACGGGGGCGGATTCGCTGCCGGCGACAAGGGCGGGGAGGGTGCGCCCTTCTACAACAACGTGGGTGCCTGGGCCGTGCGCAGCGGCTTCGTCGGCGTGAACATGACCTACCGGCTGGCGCCGCAATATCCCTGGCCGCATGGCGCCCAGGATGTGGCGCTGGCATTGCGCTGGGTGGCGGAGAACATCGGCCGGTACGGCGGTGATGCAGCTCGCGTCGTCGTGGTCGGCCAGTCCGCCGGGGCGGCGCATGTGGCCGGTTGCCTGGCGGGCCATGGGGGTGCGTCCCTCGAGCCGGCAGCCAGCGTGCTGCTGTCCGGCATCTACGAGCCCGATGCGTTCCACGTCGATCCCATGCAGGAGGCGTACTTCGGTGCAGACGTCGGCCAGTACGCGTCGCGCTCCACTGTCGTGGCACTGGCGCGCACCAGCGTGCCCTGCCTGTTCACCATCAGCCAGTTCGACCCGCCGCTGTTCCAGCGCCAGCTCGCCGCGGTGTTCGAGGCGCGCACCGCGGTGACCGGCCACTGTCCGGAGTTGCTCTGGCTGCCCGGCCACAACCATTTCTCCACCTCGATGCAGATCGGCGGACCACACGACACGCTCGGTCCCCAGCTCGCCACATATATAAGGCGCATCGCCGGCTGACGCTGCACTGCGGCTGTGCAATCGCGCCGCCGGTTGCACGCCGCTGAACCTTCGTTGGCATTGCAAACCACTGCGAGGCCGCCGCAAGGGCCCGTGGCGGCGCCCGCGCGCCACCTGGCCCGCCGGAAGGCAACTTCGCGCGCTGGCACGCGCCTTGCTTCTGACTGCTCAAGCCTTCAACGACTGGAGGCCGTACGGCAACGCCGCCGGTCCGGTTGGGAACTCCTCCCCCAGCCGACACCGGCGGCGTTTTTTGTTTGCGTGAAGCAGAACGGGAGCAGGCATGAAGAACAGGCCGGACATTTCGCGGCGCCGCGTGCTGGCAGGGATCGCGGCGGGGGCGGTGGCCACACAGGTGCGAGGCGCGGCGCCCAAGCCGCTGAAGCTGGAAAAGGAGCAGCTGCGCATCGGCTTCATCAAGCTCACCGACATGGTGCCGCTGGCCATTGCCTACGAGAAGGGATTCTTCGAGGACGAGGGCCTGTACGTGACCCTGGAGCCGCAGGCCAACTGGAAGCTGATCCTCGACCGGGTGATCACCGGCGAACTGGATGCCGCGCACATGCTGGCCGGGCAGCCGCTGGGCGCCACCGTGGGCATCGGCACCAGGGCCGAAGTGATCACGGCCTTCAGCATGGACCTCAACGGCAATGCCATCACCGTCTCCAACGCGGTGTGGCAGCAGATGCTGCCGCACGTGCCCAGGGACGCGCAGGGCCGGCTGGTGCGGCCGGTGAAGGCCAGCGCACTCAAGCCCGTGGTCGAGCAGTTCAGGGCTTCCGGCAGGCCCTTCCGCATGGGCATGGTGTTTCCCGTTTCCACGCACAACTACGAGCTGCGCTACTGGCTGGCCGCCGGCGGCGTGCATCCGGGCTTCTACTCGCCGGCCGACGTGAACGGGCAGGTGGCCGCCGACGTGCTGCTGTCGGTGACGCCGCCGCCGCAGATGCCGGCCACGCTCGAGGCCGGCACCATCAATGGTTACTGCGTGGGCGAGCCGTGGAACCAGCAGGCCCTGTTCAAGAAGGTGGGCGTGCCGGTCATCACCGACTACGAGATCTGGAAGAACAACCCCGAAAAGGTCATCGGCGTCACGCGCGCCTGGGCCGAGAAATACCCGAACACGCACATCGCGCTGGTCAAGGCGCTGATGCGCGCCGCGCAGTGGCTGGATGCCTCGCCGGCCAACCGCCGCGAGGCCGCGACGCTGATCTCCAGGGCCAACTACGTGGGTGCCGACGTGCGCGTGATCTCGGCCAGCATGACCGGCACCTTCGAGTACGCGCCGGGCGAGAAGCATCCGGTGCCCGACTTCAACGTGTTCTGGCGCTACCACGCCACCTATCCGTTCATCAGCGACGCGGTCTGGTACCTCACGCAGATGCGCCGCTGGGGACAGATTCCCGAGGGCAAGCCGGACTCCTGGTACATCGAGACGGCGAAGAAGGTGTACCGCCCCGACATCTACCTGCAGGCGGCCCGGCTGCTGCTGGAGGAAGGGAAGATCCGGCGCGAGGAGGTGCCCTGGGACAGCGACGGCTTCCGCCCGCCGGTGAAGGACTTCATCGACGGCATGACCTACGACGGCCGCAAGCCCAATGCCTACATCGACGGCTTCGCGATCGGCCTGAAGGGCAACCAGAAGGTGGAGGGCTCCCGTGTCGTCGGCTGAGGTGGCGCGGCGGATGGAGATGGCCGGGCTCGGGTTCCTGGGCCCGGTGATCCGCATGCTCGGCGGCGAGTCGCCGGGGGCGCAGCTGCGCGAGCTTGGACGCACGCTGGGCGTGCCGCTGGTGGCCATCCTCGCCTTCCTGCTGGTCTGGTCGTTCGTGGCCGCGCGCATCGAGACCAGCCTCGGCCAGATCCCCGGGCCGGCGGCGGTGTGGGAGCAGGTGGGCGCGCTGTGGGAGGACCACAAGGCCGAGCGCGAGCGCGAGGCGCAGTTCCACGAGCGGCAGGCGGCGCGCAATGCCGAGCGGATGGCGGCCGATCCCGGGTACGTGCCGACCAAGGTGGAGTACACCGGGCGGCCGACCTACATCGACCAGATCGTCACCAGCCTGAAGACCGTGTTCGCGGGCTTCCTGCTGGCCACGCTGCTGGCGGTGCCCATCGGCATCCTGTGCGGCGCCAGCCGCATCTTCGAGGCGGCGTTCAGTCCCTTCGTGCAGGTGTTCAAGCCCGTCTCGCCGCTGGCATGGCTGCCCATCGTGACGCTGGTCGTCAGCGCGCTGTACGTCAGCGAACAGCCGCTGTTCGAGAAGTCCTTCATCGTGTCGGCCATCACCGTGGCGCTGTGCTCGCTGTGGCCGACGGTGATCAACACGGCGCTGGGCGTGGCCTCGATCGACCGCGACCTGCTGAACGTGGCGCGCGTGCTCAAGCTCGACTGGCGCACGCGGCTGGTGAAGCTGGTGCTGCCCTCGTCGCTGCCGTTGATCTTCACCGGCATGCGCCTGTCCCTGGGCGTGGGCTGGATGGTGCTGATCGCCGCCGAGATGCTTGCGCAGAACCCGGGCCTCGGCAAGTTCGTGTGGGACGAGTTCCAGAACGGCAGCCCGGAGTCGATGAGCCGCATGCTCGTGGCGGTGTTCACCATCGGCCTGATCGGTTTCCTCCTCGACCGCTTCATGCACACGCTGCAGGCGCTGGCCAGTTTCGGAGCGAGGAGCTGATGGCCATCCTGGAGATGCAGGGCGTGTCGAAGTCCTGGGCCCAGGGCCCCTCGAAGCTCGACGTGCTGCGCAATGTCAGCCTGTCGATCGAGGAAGGCGAGTTCGTGGCGCTGGTGGGCTACTCCGGCAGCGGCAAGACCACGCTGATCGCCACGCTGGCCGGCCTCACGGCGCCCGATGCGGGCACGGTGCTGTTCCATGGCCGGCCGGTGAGCGGCGCGGATCCCGCCCGCGCGGTGGTATTCCAGAACTACTCGCTGATGCCCTGGCTGACCGCCAGCGGCAACGTGCGGCTGGCCGTGGATGCCGTGCACGGCGCGCGGCCGGAGCGCGAGCGCGCCGGGATGACCGACCGCTACCTTCGCATGGTCGGCCTGTCGCACGCGGCGGAACGCAGGCCGGCCGAGCTGTCCGGCGGCATGCGCCAGCGCGTGGCCGTGGCGCGCGCGCTGGCCATGGAGCCGGAAGTGCTGCTGCTGGACGAGCCGCTGTCGGCGCTGGATGCGCTCACGCGCGCCCGGCTCCAGGACGAGATCGAGGCCATCTGGGAGAGGCAGCGCCGCACCGTGGTGCTGGTCACCAATGACGTCGACGAGGCGCTGCTGCTGGCCGACCGCGTGATCGCCATGCTGCCGCCCGGCGCGGGCGAGGGCCTGGGGCAGGAGTTCCGTGTCGATCTGCCGCGGCCGCGCGACCGTCATGCCCTGCACGCCAATCCGCGCTGCAAGGAGCTTCGTGTCGCCATCACCGAGTACCTGGTGGGCCTGGGCAGCGAGCGGGCCGGCAGCCAGGATGCGCACGTCTCCCTGCCCCACGTGACCCCGATCACCGCCGCCGCTCCGCCGCGCGCGGTGCGCGAGGCCGCAAGGCCGAAGCCGGCCGAGGATCCTTCCCGCTACGTCGAGTTCGACGACGTCAGCAAGACCTTCGACACGCCGCGCGGCCCGCTGACCGTGGTCGAGGGCTTCACGCTCGACCTGGCGCGCGGCGAGTTCGTGTCGCTGATCGGGCATTCGGGCTGCGGCAAGTCCACGGTGCTGTCGATGGTGGCTGGGCTGACGGCGAGCAGCGGCGGGGCCATCGTGCTCGACGGCCGCGAGGTGGTTGCGGCCGGACCGGACCGCGGCGTCGTGTTCCAGGCGCCCAACCTGCTGCCCTGGCTCACCGCGCGGCAGAACGTGGCGCTGGGCGTCGAGCGCGTGTTCCCCCACGCCAGCGCCGCCGAGCGGCGCGACATCGTCGAGTACTACCTGGCGCGCGTGGGGCTGGCCGACGCCATGGACCGCCTCGCGCGCGACCTGTCCAACGGCATGAAGCAGCGGGTCGGCCTGGCGCGTGCCTTCGCCCTGTCGCCGAAGCTGCTGCTGCTGGACGAACCCTTCGGGATGCTCGATGCGCTGACGCGCTGGGAGCTGCAGGAAGTGCTGATGGACGTGTGGAAGAAGAGCCGCGTGACGGCCATCTGCGTCACGCACGACGTGGACGAGGCCATCCTGCTGGCCGACCGCGTGGTGATGATGACCAACGGCCCGCGCGCCCGCATCGGCAGGGTGATGCAGGTGGACCTGCCGCGCCCCCGCACCCGCCAGGCGCTGCTCGCGCATCCGCGCTACGAGCAGTACCGCGCCGAGCTGCTGGGCTTCCTCGAGGAATACGAGCATGCCCCGTCGGTGGCGGCATGAATGAGGCAAGGGAGAGAGCGATGTTCGGCGTGAACGGCGGAAGGAGGGGCGCGGCGCTGGCCGCGGTGCTGGTGGCAGGGTCCGGCGTGGCGGCTGCCGGCGAACTGACCGACGCCGTCGGCGGCACGAAGCTGCTGGCGGACGTGCGGCTGCGGGCGGAGTCGGTGGACCAGGAGCCCTTCGACGAGGAGGCCAGTGCGCTCACCGTGCGCGGCCGGCTGGGCTTCGAGACCGGCAAGGCGTGGAAAACCTCGTTGCTGGTGGAGGGCGACTTCATCTGGCCGCTGGTCACCGACTACAACAGCACCACCAACGGCAAGGCGGGCTTTCCCGTGGTCGCCGATCCGGAGGGCTACGAGCTGAACCGCCTGCAGCTGGTCAACACCAGCATCCCGGGCACCACGGTCACCCTGGGCAGGCAGCGCATCGTGCTCGACGACCATCGCTTCGTCGGCAACGTGGGATGGCGGCAGAACGAGCAGACCTACGACGCGCTGCGCGTGGTCAATCGCAGCATCCCCGGCATCACCATCGACGTCAGCTACGTGACGCAGGTGAACCGCGTCTTCGGCCCCGAGGGACTGGCCGGCCCCAACGACGGCCGCTTCAACGGCGACACCTTCCTTGCCAACCTGTCCTGGCAGACGCCGGTCGGCAAGCTCACCGGCTTCGGCTACCTGATCGAGTTCGAGGAGGAGCCGCTGCCGGTGCGTGATACCACGCAGACCTGGGGCCTGCGCCTGCAGGGCGAGAAGCCGGCAGGCAGGGTGAAGGTCGGCTATGTCGCATCCTGGGCCACCCAGCGCGATCGCGGCGACAACCCCCTCGAGTTCAGCAACGATTACTTCCTGGCCGAGCTGACCGGAAGCTTCAGGGAGTACAGCCTCGGCGCGGGCTACGAGCTGCTCGAGGGTGACGGCGTGAAGGGCTTCGCCACGCCGCTGGCCACGCTGCACCGCTTCCAGGGATGGGCCGACAAGTTCCTCACCACGCCGGCGGACGGGCTGGCCGACACCTACGTGAACTTCGGCTACTCGCGCAAGGGCGTGGGTGTGCTGGATTCCGTGGGGCTGTCGCTGTCCTGGCACGACTTCGAA
>QGUX01000278.1 GCA_003242275.1 Pseudomonadota bacterium
CGGGGCCACCGGTTTCCCCCCGAGTTGGGGCGCCGGGGTGGGGGGGAGCCTCCCCCCGGCCCGCAGCTCCTGCCACAGGGCGGCGGAAACGGTTGCGGACACGATGGCCAGGCCGGCACACAGCAAGGCGAGATTGCGCATGGGCGCCCCCGAGTCCTTCTAGCGAGGAAACCTCCGTGTGGCGCCAGCCTAGCCGCGTGGCGCCGCGATGGTCAAACGGAGGGGGAAGCGTGCCTCAGCGGCGCGAGGACGTGCCGGTGGGTTGCGTGGCGTTCGGGGCGCTGCGCGCGCGTGCGCCGACCCTGGCCAGCGGAGGATGCGCGGCCGCGGCCATGCGCCGGGCATTCAAGGTCTGCACCTCGGCCGTGTCCTCGGCCTTCTGCAGCCGCTCGATCAGTGCGCGCAGGAACACGCGGTTGAAACGCAGCTGGCAGTTGGCCGAGGCCTGCTCCAGCAGCGTCGCACCGACCTTCAGCAGCGTGACGCTGGTGGTGGCGCGCACCGTGGCCGCGCGGCGCGCGCCGGGCACGTAGCTGGACTCGCCGAAGCAGTCGCCGGTGCCCAGCCGCCCCAGCACCACGCCGTTGCGCTCGACCACGCAGTTGCCGGCGACCACGATGTAGAAGCGGTCGTCCATGTCGCCCTCGCGCACGATCTCCTCGTCGGCGCTGCAGTTCTGCCAGGTGCTCGCCTTGAGCACTTCGGCGATCTCGTTGGGCGAGAACTCATGGAAGAACTTCAGCCGCCGCAGCATGGCCAGCTGCTCGCTCTGGTCCATGTGCGGGGTGCGCGAGCGCAGCTTCTGGTGCACGCGCGTGAGCGCCGCGGCGAGGTCCTGGCCGCTGCGGAAGCGCTTCTCGGGGTCCTTCTGCAGCGCCGTGGCCACCACGTGCTCGAGGTCCTCGGGCACCTCGGGCCTGAGCGTGTGGATCGGCGGCGGCGTGGCGTAGATGATCTGGTGCATCAGCTTGGCGAGGTTGCCCGCCTTGAACGGCCGCGTGCCGGTCAGCAGCTCGTACATCACGGCGCCGAGCGAGTAGATGTCGGAGCGGTTGGTCAGCGGCTGGCCCTGCGCCTGCTCGGGCGACATGTAGCTGGGGCTGCCGGCGATGCCCTCCAGGCGCGAGATCTCCGAGTCCGACACCAGCGCGATGCCGAAGTCGATGATGCGCACGTCGCCGTCCTGCGTGTACATGATGTTGGACGGCTTGATGTCGCGGTGGATCACGCCGCGGGAGTGCGCGTAGTGCAGGGCCTTGGCGCACTTGAAGATGATCTCGACGATCTGGTCCACCGGCAGCAGGTCGTCCTGCTTGCAGAACGCGGCCAGCGTGCGCGCGCCGTGCACGTACTCGGTGACCACGTAGCACTGCCCGTTCTCCTCGCCGGCGTCGTAGATGGGCATGAGCTGCGGGTGCTGCAGCATGCCCACCATGTGCGCCTCGGACAGGAACATCTTGCGCGCCGCGCGCGCCTTCTCCTCGTCGCCGCCGAAGTCGTCGTAGTACAGCTTGATGGCCACGTCGCGCCCGTAGTACGGGTCGTGCGACAGGTATACGGTGCCGGTACTGCCCTCGCCCACCTCGCGCACGATCTCGTACTTGCCGATGCGCTGCGGGACTTTGCGGGACTCGCGGTTCTTTGCTGTGCTGGCCATGGCCACCCGTCTGGTTCAGGCCGCCAGAATAAGTCCGCGCCCGCGCCGCGGCTGTGACGCGCGTCAGGTCTTGCCGGAAGTCAGGCGCGGGCGAAGTGGTCGTAGCCGCGCGCGTCGATGTCGAGGGGCGCGCCGTGGCCGCTCAGTGCCACCCCGCCGTCGCCGGTGAGCTCGCCGATGCAGGTGATCTGGCATTTGACATTATCCGCCAGCACCTCCAGCGCGCCCGCCCGCGCCGGCGGCACGGCGAAGCAGAGCTCGCAGTCCTCGCCGCCCGTGAGCGCGATGCGCCGGGCGTCCGCGGCACCAGCCATCGCCACCAGCGCTGGCGACAGCGGCACGCGGTCGGCGTCGATGGCGAGGCCACAGCCGGAGAAGCGCGCCATGCGCGCCGCGTCGGCGACGAGCCCGTCGGAGACGTCCACGCAGGCCGAGGCGATGCCGCGCAGCGCCAGTCCCAGCGCCACGCGCGGCGTGGGAAAGTGGAAACGGCCGGACAGCCACTGCCGGTGGGCCTCGTCGAGGCCTTCGCCCGCGGCCGAATCGAGCACCAGCTTCAGTCCGCCGGCGGCGTCGCCCGGCGTGCCGCTGACGTAGACGAGGTCGCCGGGACGCCCGCCGGAACGCGTCATCGCCGTGGCGGGTTCGATGGTGCCCAGCGCCTGCACGGCCACGGCCAGGGGACCGGCCGTGGTGTCACCGCCCACCAGCGCCACGCCATGGCGTTCCGCCAGGTCGAACAGCCCGCGCGCGAAGCGCACGAGGAAGGCTTCGTCCGCCTCGGGCAGCGTCAGCGAGAGCAGGAACCACGCCGGCTCCGCGCCCATCGCGGCCAGGTCCGACAGGTTCACGGCCAGGGCACGGTGCGCGATGGACTCGGGCGGGGAACCGCGCACGAAGTGCCTGCCTTCCACCAGCGTGTCCAGCGCCGCGACGAGGTGGCGCCCCGCCGGCATGGCCAGCACCGCCGCGTCGTCGCCGATGCCCAGCGGCACGTCGCCGCGTGCTGCGCGCCGCGCCTCCGCCGGGCGGCGGAAGAAGCGCTCGATCAGTTCGAATTCACCGAGCGGCATCAGTGCTCGTGCGGACGCAGTGCCCGCGCGGCCCGGTCCATCACCGCATTGACGAACTTGTGCCCGTCGGTGGCGCCGAAGCGCCGCGCCAGCCCGACGGCCTCGGTGATGGCGACGCGGAAGGGGATCTCGGGATGCGAGCGCAGTTCGGCCAGCCCGATCCACAGCGCCGCATGTTCCACCGGATCCAGTTCCGCCGGCGGGCGGTCCAGCCACTGCGCCAGCTGCGCATCGAGTTCCTCGCGCTGCTCGGCCACGGTGCGCACCAGCGAAGTGAAATGTTCGCGGTCCGTGCGCGGTGCCTCCTCGGCGAGGTCGAATTCGAGCACCAGGTCCTGCCAGGGACAGGGATTGAGCTGCCAGCGGTACAGGGACTGCAGGGCCAGCTTGCGCGCCAGCGCCCGGGCGCCGTTGCCGCGCCGGCGTTCCGCGGTGCCGCTCATGGTGAATCGATGCGGCGCAGGACCTGCACCATCTCCAGCGCCGCTTCCATCGCCTCGCCGCCCTTGTCCATGCGGTCCGGGTCGGCGCGCTCCAGCGCCTGTTCCGCATCCTCGGTGGTGAGCACGCCGAAGATCACCGGCACGCCGGTGTCGCGCGCGGCCTCGGCGATGCCGCGCGCCGCCTCGCCGGCGACGAAGTCGAAGTGGGCGGTGTCGCCGCGGATCACGCAGCCCAGCGCCACCACGGCGTCATGGCGTCCGCTGGCGGCGAGCCTGCGCGCCACCAGCGGCAGCTCGAAGGCGCCGGGCGTGCGCACCAGCGTCAGCGCGTCGGCCGAACCGCCCTGCTTCTCGTACACGGTCACCGCGCCTTCGATCATGCGGTCGACGATGTCGGAGTTGAAGCGCGCCGCGGCGATGGCGATGCGCACGCCCACGGCGGCCTGGCCGGCCGAGCCTTCGCGCGCGGCCCGCTGCGGCACGCCGTCGATGATCCGGTAGCGCGCCATGTCAGTCGACGTACTCGACCACTTCGAGGTCGAAGCCCGCCACGCCGAGCAGCTGCTTGGGCGCCGACAGCACGCGGATGCGACCCAGGCCGAGGTCCTTGAGGATCTGCGCGCCGATGCCGTAGGTGCGCAGCACCGACTGCTCGCGCTGGTTCGCCGTGGGTTCGCGCCCCCCCAGTCCCTCACCGCCTTGGCCACGCGCCGGGGGC
>QGUX01000279.1 GCA_003242275.1 Pseudomonadota bacterium
GTGATGCGCCAGCGGCCGGCCACTTCCACGCCGCGGATCACCACCTTGTCGATGTTGGTGGCGCGCGTGCTGCTGCCGTAGCCCAGGTCGGCGTACTCGCCGGGACTGGCGCAGGGCAGGGTGGTGGCCGGGCCGCAGGGCTGGTTGGCGATCTTGTCGTCGAAGCGGTTGTGGAACAGCGTGACGTTGAGGCCGCTGCCGCCCGGCCGCTGCCAGTACACCGCCACCTCGGTGCTGGTGCTGGTTTCGGGCTTGAGGTCCGGGTTGCCGTACATGGGGCTGGTGCCCTGGCCGCCGAAGCCGGTGACGCCGTCGTAGAGCTGCGTGGTCTTGGGCGTCTTGAAGCCGGTGCTGACGCCGCCCTTGAGGGTCCACTGGTCGTTGACCGTGTACACGCCGTACAGGCGCGGGCTGACGTGGTGGCCGAACACCTCGTGGTCGTCGAAGCGCAGGCCGGCGGTGATGGCCAGCGGCGTGACCACCCGCCAGGTGTCCTCGGCGAACAGCGAGTACATGTTGTGCTCCTGGGTGAGGCCGGTGCGGCCCGACTCCATGCCGAAGATGCCGTCGGTGAGCCTGCCGCGGATCACCTGCGTGCCCACCAGCGCGGTGTGGCCGCCCAGCGCCTGGAAGGGCAGTTCGAGGTGGGCGTCGAAGGTGTACTGCGCGCTCTGCAGTTCGCGCTTCGGGCGCGGCAGGAAGGTGGCCTCGGCGATGGCCTGGCGCTCTTCCAGCGGCAATCCGGCGTACGGGCCCGTGGCATCGATCATCTGCAGCAGGTGCTGGCGCTCGGCCACGGTGAAGGGCATGGTGCGGCCGTTGTTGTCGGTGACCACCCGCGCCAGCGACATGAAGCTGCTGCCAAAGCTCCAGCGTCCCTCGTGGGTCAGCGACCAGCCCCGGCGCGAGAACTCCTGCACCGGGCCGTAGCCGGCGCGCGGGTTGGCGCGGCGTGTCCAGGTGCCGCCGTTGTTGGCGCAGGCGGTGGCATTGTTGCCGCTGGCGCCGAGGCAGAAATTGCCGGCCGACCAGATGCTGCCGAGGTTGTCCACCGTGCCCACCGGGTATTCGGGCTGGCCTTCGTCGTTGACCTTGATGGCGTTGTCATACTTCTGCTTCGAGACGTCGAAGTCGAAGGTCACGCGCTGGCGCTCATCCGGCGTCCAGGTGAGGCTCGCGCTGCCCGAGCGGTTGCGGTTGTCCACGGTCTTGCCGCCGCCGCCGAAGCCCAGCGGGCGGGTGTGCTCCTCGCCGGCCGGGTCGATCACCGTGTCGTACACGGGGTTGGAGGCATTGCGGTCGTACAGGCTGGCGCGCACCGCCAGTGACAGCACGCCCGGGACCAGCGGGCCGCTGGCGAAGAGGTCCAGCGTGGTGTCCTCGCCATAGGCGTCGTTCTCCTCGAACGAGCGGCTGAAGGTGGTGGAGCCGTGCCAGGCGGCGGGGTTGCGGCGGGTGATGATGTTGATCACGCCGCCCATGGCGTCGGCGCCGTGCAGCGTGGAAGCCGGGCCGCGAATCACCTCGATGCGCTCGATCGCGTCCAGCGGCGGGATGTGGTTGAACTGGTTGCCGCCGAAGTTGTTGGGATAGATGTCGCCGTGGTTGTTCTGGCGGCGGCCGTCGATCATCACCAGCGTGTAGTCGGCGCCCATGCCGCGGATCGAGATGGTGCCCTGGCCGGTCTTGTCGCGCGTCTCGCCGATGTCCACGCCCTCGAGGTCGCGCACCGCATCGAGCAGGGTCATGTAGGGGCGCTTCGACAATTCCTCCGCGGTGACCACGCTGATGCTGGCGGGAGCGTCGGTGATCTTCTGTTCGAAGCCGGAGGCGGAGACCACCACCTCGGAGAGTTCTTCAACTTCCTGGGCAGTGGCCGACAGGGCAGGGGCGAGCAGGGCAAACGGCAGCGCATGCCGCAAAGGGCCTTTCATAGGGAGGTGCAGATCGGAACGGTCGGTAGCGGTGTTGCCGGGTCTGTTTCGCTCAGAAAATCTTAATGCGAATCATTACTATTCACAACACTGCCTCGCCGGCCGGGAAATTTTCCCGAAGGCCCCGATGCATTGCCGTCCGGAGCATGGGTGCGGCTACATTTGGACCCCCCAAGGTTCCTGCCCGAGGTCGACGTGACGATGCTCAATCCCCCCGCAGCCCGCGCCTGCCCGCCACGGTTCCTGCGTTCGCTGTGGCTGGCCCTGCCGCTGGCCATGCTGGCGGGCTGTGGTGGCCGTGCGCCGGATCCACAGCAGGCAGCCGCCCCTTCGGGCACGGAGCAGGCTGCCAGCCGCCCCGCGCACGTGCCGGGCAGCGTCCCGCCACTGCAGGCGGGCAGTTACCGCGTGCTGGTCACCAACGAGCGTTCGGGAGACCTGTCCGTCATCGACGGCCCGACCCGCCAGGTGCTGGCCACGGTGCCGCTGGGCAAGCGTCCCCGCGGCCTGAAGATATCGCCGGACGGCAAGCGCCTGTACGTGGCGCTAAGTGGCTCGCCGATCGCGCCGCCGGGCGTGGACGATGACGACCTGCCGCCGGCCGACAAGTCCGCCGACGGCATCGGCGTGGTGGACCTGGACCGCCTGGAACTGCTCACGGTGCTGCGCGGCGTGTCCGATCCCGAGCAGCTCGCGGTCAGCGCCGACGGCAGCAAGCTGTACATCGCCAGCGAGGACACGGGCCAGGCGGTGGTGATGGATGCCGGCGACGGCCGCGTGCTGGCCAGCATGCCGGTGGGCGGCGAACCCGAGGGTGTGACGCTGAGCCCGGACGGACGCTGGGTGTACATGTCCTCGGAGGAGGACCACCAGGTCGCCGTCATCGACACGCGCACCGACAAGGTGGTGGCGACGCTGGACGTGGGCGAGCGGCCGCGCTTCACCGAGTTCAGCGACGACGGCGCGCTGGCGTTCATCTCCGGCGAGAATGACGGCACCATCACGGTGGCCGACGCGCGCAACCACAAGGTGCTGCGCCGGTGGAAACTGGAAGGCGACGTGCTGGTGCGGCCGGTGGGCATGGCCGTCTCGCACGACGGCAGGCTGCTCTACACCGTTACCGGCCGCGGCCGCATGCTGCTGGCACTCGACGTGGAGACGGGCCGGCAGGTCGCGTCGGTGGAGGTGGGCCCGCGCCCCTGGGGCGTGGCCATCAGTCCCGATGGCACCACGCTGTTCACCGCCAACGGCAATTCCGACGACGTGTCGGTGGTGGACGCGGCCAGCATGCAGGTGGTGGCGCGCATCCCCGTGGGATCGAGCCCCTGGGGCCTGGTGATCCAGACGGCGAAGTAACTCAGGCGAGCAGCGCGCGCACGCCGGCCAGCGCCGCCACCGCGGCGGCGACCGAGGCGGTGACATGCAGCACCGCGATGCCGATGGCCGCCAGTGCGCGCTGCTGGTCCAGTGCCTGCACCACGTCCAGCGAGAAGGCCGAGAACGTGGTCAGTCCGCCGAGGAATCCCACCAGCAGCAGCGGACGCAGCACCGGCTCGAGGTCGGTGCGCACCGCCAGCCATCCCAGCAGCGCGCCGGCGGCACCGCTGCCGGCGACATTGACCGCCAGCGTGCCCAGCGGCAGCGCGGCGAGCAGCGGGTTCAGCAGGTGGTTCACCAGGAGGCGCAGCACGCCGCCCGCGCCGGCGCCCACGAACACCAGCGCAATGACCTGTGGATTCATGCCGGCGAGGTTATCATTGCGCGTTCGCGCCCCTGTAGTTGAATGGATACAACGGCCCCCTCCTAAGGGGCAGGTCCAGGTTCGATTCCTGGCGGGGGCGCCAGCCCTCCTGCGGATGGCCGTGCGGCGCACCCCGGCTGTAGGCGGGGGACGCCTCCCCGCGAAGGAGCGGGGCGCCCGGTGGGTGTCCGCACCGCGGGCGCCGTACACACG
>QGUX01000037.1 GCA_003242275.1 Pseudomonadota bacterium
TGAGAAGGGAAAGAGGGTCGTGGGAGCGGAGATTTGTTCAAGAGGCAGGGGCGACGGATATAAGGGCGAGGCCCGCGTGGTGGCGATGCTGCGCAGCAAAGCTGAACTCCATCAGGTTCCAGTCCCGCTCCCGCCGGTAGGTATAGGTGCGTCGGTACGGCTCGGCCAGTGCCTCCGGATCCTCCAGCGTCATCTCCAGCACCAGGGTATCCGGGTCGTCGGGCGAGAGCCGGAAGCGCTCGGTGATGCGCAGCTTGTCGCTGTGCTTCATGCCCTGCTCCAGCTCGGTGATGGTCTTGATGCCCACCGTGTCGACCACCAGCGTGTCGCCCTCCCAGCGGCCGATGGAGTGGCCGAAGATGCCCGGGTCCAGGTCCTCGGGATGGCCGCGGCCGTCGGTGAAGATGGTGCGCGCCTGCATCCAGGCCTCGTGCAGGATGGTGACCCGGCCCGGCGTGAACAGGAACTCCAGCGGGTACTGCCCCGTTCCCATCATGCGCGGCATGCCCGGCGGCATGCAGTTGGAGACGTCGCGGCGGGGCACGCCCTCGCGCTCCAGGTAGCGCTGCCATTCCCGGTACTGCTCCAGGTACGGGCCCTTCAGCGCCGGCTGCTGGCGCGGCCCACCGGGGCCGCGCGCGAGCACCCACACGCCGCCCCAGTCCGGCAGGCGGTCCAGCGCCGCATACTGCCCGCGCGGCCATGCCGCCCCCGTCTTCCCGGCCTCCCCGGCCAGCACCACCGTCCCGGCAAGCGCCAGGCATCCCACCAGAATCGCCCGCATGCGCGGCATGTGAACCCCCCGGATTCCCTGCTTCGGTCAGCAGGATATACTGCCTGTATCGTTGTGCAATCCAGATGACGGGGGATCGACAGGATGGGAATTCTGCAGCGAAGCGCGCTCCTGCTGGGGTTGCTGGTCGCCGGTAGCGCGGCTGCCCACCACTCCTTCGCCATGTTCGACCAGAGCCAGCGCGTGACCGTGAAGGGCAAGGTCACGGAGTTCCAGTGGACCAACCCGCACGCCTTCATCCAGATGAGCGTGACGGGTACCGACGGCAAGGCCGAGGAATGGTCCATCGAGCTCAACAGCCCCAACAACCTGCGCCGCCAGGGCTGGAAGTCCACCAGCCTGAAGGCCGGGGACGAGGTGACGCTGGTGATGTTCCCGCTGCGCGACCTGTCGGGCCACAAGGGCGGGCTGTTCATCGAGGTCACGCTGCCCGACGGCACGGTGCTGAAGGAGGCCGCCTTCTCGGGCAACCGGGGCCCCGTCAACGTCCCGACCACCACGCCGGCCCAATAATTCGTACGTACTTCCGGAGTCTGATCATGAACCGCATGCTCGCCCGCATCCTACTGGCCCTGGCACCACTGGCCCTCGCGCCGGCCGCCCTCGCCCATCACTCTGGCGCGATGTTCGACTCGGAGCGCACCCAGACCATCAAGGGCAAGGTCACCGAGTTCAACTGGGTCAACCCGCACAGCTCCTTCAAGGTCGAGGTGACCGGCCCGGACGGCAAGACCGAGATCTGGGCCATCGAGATGAACACGCCGCAGAACCTGGTGCGCAACGGCTGGAAGCGCACCACCATCAAGCCGGGTGACGAGGTGGAGGTGGTGGTGCGACCGCTGCGCGACGGCAAGCCCGGCGGTTCCTACATCTCCATCACCCTGGCGGACGGCACCAAGCTGAACTGAGCGGCAGGCTCACCGCGCGCCGGCCAGCACCAGTGTCCAGGTGAGCTGGAAGCTGCGCGGAGCGCCGGCGGCGTAGGATGCCGGGCCGGCGATCGACGTCCCGATGGCGCCCAGGTAGCGTCGGTCGAACAGGTTCAGCACGTTCAGCTGCAGGCTCGAGGCGCTGCCACGCAGCGCGAATTCCCAGGTGGCATCGAGGTCCACCAGCGTGTACGAGCCGGCCTTCTCCGTGTTCACGTCATTGGACCAGCGGCTGCCCACGTACTTGGCCTGCAGGCCCAGCGCCGCCTCTCCCGCCTGGTACTGCAGCCGCGCGCCGAGCATCAGCTCCGGCGTATCCACCAGCTCCTTGCCGGCCGTGGCCGCGAGGGTGGCTGCGTCGAGCCGGATGTCCTGCTGCATGCGGCTGTGGATGAACGAGGCCGTGCCGTACACGGACAGGCCCGGCAATGGCGTCATGCCGGCCGCCGCGTCGATGCCCCACAACCTCACCCTGCCGACATTGCGGTCGGTGATGATGCCCTGCTCCTGGTCCCAGGCGCTGACAATGCGGTTGGCATAGCGGGTCTTCCACAGCGTGGCCGCGCCGAGCAGCGCGCTGCCCTGGTGGCGATACCCCAGCTCCCAGGTGTGGGTGGTCTCCGGCCGCGCGTCGACGACCTGCAGGCTGTAGAGATTGTCGGTGCGGGGCGCGGACAATCCCCTGGCGTAACTGAGGAAGACCTGGCCGGCGCCGCCCCGGGGCAGCAGCGCGACGCCGACGTTGGGAAGCAGCCGGTCGTACTTGCGGGTGCCATCGTAGGGCCGCACGTAGGCGGCATCGCCGCTGCCGGCCAGGCGCACGTGGCCCTGCGCATCGGCAGGGCCGTCCTCGGCCTGGGTGGTGCACCAGGGATCTCCGCCGGGATGGGATACGGGTGTGTAGCAGTACTGGTGGAGTTCGCGCCTGAAGAACGGCGCGCGCACGCCGGCGTTGAGCCGCAGGCGGCCGTCAAGGTACCTGCCCGAATAGCCCAGCGAGACCTGGTGCAGCAGCGCGATGGACTTGCGGTCGCGACGGCGCAGCAGGCTGCCATCGGCCGTCGGTACCGGCCTGCCCTTGAAGCCGCCGAACAGGTTCTCCGGATCACCGTGGGCGTCCAGGTGCCCCGCCTCGCCGGTCTGGCGATGCCAGGCGCGGTCGAAGGTGTAGGAAAGGCGCAGCAGGCCGCCCGGCGCCACCTCCCACAGCAACGCGGTATTCAGGCCGTAGCGCCGGGTACGGGTGTTGTTGGGCGTGTACAGCGCGATACGGTCGATGACGTCGCCGTCACCGTTGAGGTCCACGCCGGGCACCATCGGGTCGCCCCGCAACCGCATGTCATCCTCCGGCACGACCGTGTAGCCGCCGCCATTGGCCAGCACGTACTGGAAGGAAGGATCGAAGGTCAGGCGCAGGCCCCTGCCGATGCGGAAACTGGAATGACCGCGGATGTTGCCGGTGTCGGAGGGATTGATGCGGACATTGTAGTAGCTGCTGCAGGAATGGGCGGGATCGCCCTCGTCCTGGACGCTGCCGTTGGCGGGCGCCGGCCTTGCGCAGGTGGGTGAATTGTCGAAGTCCCAGCCCTGCTCGCGGAACTGCGCCGCCGTGGCGTTGCGGTAGAAATGGCTGCGGCCGCGGTTGAAGTGCACGGCCAGGCTGACGAAATCCCCGTCGCGCAGGTCCTGCAGCAGGCGCGCGTTGAACTGCTGGCGGCGCAGGCGCCCCGGGCCCCTGAACTTGTCGTACTCCTGCAGCGACCAGGTCGCGTACGCGGTGGTGTTCCAGGGTCCGAACTCGCCCGTATCGCCGCGCAGGAACAGCCGCCTGAAGGAATCGCTGCCGATGCTGGGCCTGAGCATCAGTGCCGCCTGGCGTGCCGGGGCCGCCATCAGCAGGTTGATGGTGCCGCCGGTGGCCGACGCGGTCGGGCTGTCCACGTCCGTGGTGCCGAGGTTCACCGATGCCGTCCTGATGATCTCCGGATCCAGGAGCTGTCCGGTGTAGATGGCGTAGTTACCGCTGTCGTTGAGCTGGATGCCATCGACCATCAGCGAGATGCGGTTGCCGTCGAAGCCGCGCATGCGCAGGTTGCCGCCGCTGGCGCCCCAGGCATCGGCATTCGTGAAGTTGAGGCCGGGCACCAGGTTCAGGGACTGCGCGACGCTCTGGCCGGCCGGTTGCGTGAGCAGGTAGGCATTGTCCACGGTGGACCTGGAGCGCGTGCCCTCCCCGCTTCCGGCCAGAGCGGCGCCCGAAGCGCTGTACGGCGCCGACACCGTGATCTCCTGCAGTTCATCCAGCGTGCCCTCCTCGATCCGCGTGGCGGTCGACTGGGCATGGGCGGCGCAAACGGCAAGGGCCGCGCCAGCCGCCACCGGCGCGCGCCTGCAAAGGCGGCGGCACATGGATTTCAGAACTCCCCCCGGCAATGTCGTCCTGGCTCCCGTGGCGCGAGGATGGCGGCCCCTCTCCGTCCCACCTCAACCAGCGCCAGCGGTTTGCGGCCCGGCTTCGCTGCGCGCCGCGCCGGCCAGGGACTGTGTCAATGCGTCGCGAAAGTCCTGGGCGGCCAGGTTGTCCTCGCCGAAACCCAGCCGCAGGCTGCCTTCGGCGCGCTGCAGGTACTCGAGCCCGAGGGCCCGGTCGCCGCACTCGTATTCACGCAGGCCGAGGTTGCCGGTCTCGATCAGCGTCGCCTGCATCTCCTCGCCGAACTCCTGCAACATGCCCTCATGCACTTCCCGGGCCAGTCCCAGCGCAGCCGGACAGTTGCCCAGGGCGTCGTGGATGCTGGCCACCAGCGACTTCTGCACCAGCGGCAGGTAGTTGCGCGCCCCCAGGAACCGGCTGCTGGTCTGGGCCGCCTCCTGCGCCAGGGGCAACGCCTCGGCATGGCGGCCGAGGTCGTGCAGGGCGCCAGCCTCGGCCGCCTGGAACAACGCCATGCCGACCGCGCCGACCTGTTGCAACTCCATCAGTGGATCGGCACGCACCGCCCGCAGCCACTCGAGCACTTCATCCGGCCGGCCGGCCCGCCGCAGGGCATCGGCGACATTGGCGCGGATCAGCGCCGCGATGCCGGCATCCTCCGGCAGGACCCGCCGCTGCAATCCGTCGGCGCGGCGCAGGGCCGCAAGCGCCGGTTCCACCCGCAACTGGCGCAGCTCGAGGATGCCCCGCTCCAGCGCCGCCTGCAGCGCCAGCGGATGGTCCTGCTCCAGCCTTGCGCCGAGCAGCCGGTCGGTTTCCGCCAGCAGTGCCCGGGCCTCGGCGAAGCTCTCCGGCGTCTGCACGTAGGCCAGCGTCCGGACCAGCGCATAGCGGGTCCGGATGGTCAGCTCGTGATCCTCCCCGAAGGCCTCGGCATAGCCGCGCACGGCCGTGCGGTATTCGGCCACGCCACGCACGGCATCCCCCAGGTTGCGCCACGACCTGCCCAGCAGGCTGTGGATGTCGCCGCGCACTTCCGGGTCCGGAGACAGGTAGCCATTGCCGGGCACCGAGGCGAACCCGAGCATGTCGCGGATGGTGGCGTCGTTGCCGTGCCCGCTGTTGCCGGTGCTGATGGCGCTGAGCGCGTGGTCGAGGAAACGCACCATGGCCTCCGCCCGCGCGAATTGCCGCTGCGCGATGTGGCGCTGCTGCTCGCTTCGCCACCACAGCAGGCTGCTGCAGGTCGCGCCCACCGCCAGCACCACCATGGCCGCGATCACCCAGGGACGGCGCGCGCGATTGCGCTCCAGTGTCCGGCGCAGCGCCGCCGCGGCCCGCTCCCCGGCCTCCCGGCGCTCGCGCTCCGCGTGCCGCTGCGGCAGGCGCCGCAGGCGGTCGGCCAGTTCGGCGGCGTTGGCCAGGCGGCGGGCCGGATCGCTGTCGGTGGCCTCGGCGATGTCCTGGCGCAGCAACGGATCATCGATCTCGCGTTCCCAGCCCGGCGCCATGGGCCGGCGGAAGTCGCCCGCCAGCAGCTGGTAGAGGATCACGCCCAGCGCATAGATGTCGCTGCGCACCGTGGGCGGTTCCCCCGCGATCAGCTCCGGTGCCAGGTACAGCGGCGTGCCCGAACCTGAATCCTCGTGGCGCTCCACGGTCAGTCCCAGCCGCGTGATCCCCAGCTCCTCCAGCCGCTCGGGCTGCAGCAGGCGGCTGCTGCCGAAGTCGGTGAGCCGGGGCCTCCAGCCCCCGCCATCCGGCGCCGCGAGGATATTGGCGGGCTTGAGGTCCTTGTGCAGCACGCCCACGCTGTGCGCCGCGGCGATGGCATCGGCGATCCGGGCGAAGAAGGCGATGCGCTCGCTGCGATCCATGGCCGCGAGGTGGCCGTTCCCGGCCGCCCACTCCGGCAGGGCCTCGCCGCCGTACTCGCACTCGAGGAAGAACGGCGGGGACTCGAAGTTCCAGTCGTACACGCGCACGAAGTCGTCGCGTTCCCCCAGGGTGTCGCGCAGCACCCGCATCATGGTGGCTTCGCGCTTGATGGCGCCGAGCTGCTCGCCATCCAGGCTGAACTTGAACACGCGCACATCGCGGCTGCGCGGTTGCCGGGCCAGCCAGACCTCGCTGCCCAGCGTGCGTCCCAGCGGACGTTCCAGCAGGAAGCTCTCGCGGCCCGGGACCGCGGCGCCCGACCTCAGCTCCAGCGGGCTGACGAACACCCGCCCCACCGCGATCCGCTGCAGCTGCCCGTCGAAGCGGTAGCCCACGCGGGGCACGGTGGTGATGCGGGCGGCATTCTCCTCGCCCAATGCGCCGCGCAGCTTGGCGACGGCGTTGGCCAGCACGTTCTCGACCGTCGGGCGGCCCTTCCAGACGACTTCCAGCAGCTCTTCCTTGGTGACGACCTCGCCCGGCCGCGACAGCAGCAGGGCGAGGATCTCCAGCGGCTTGCGCTGCACCTCCACCGGCAGGCCCGATACGCACAGGTCGAAGCGGGCCTCGTCGAACTCGGCGGTCCCGAAGCGGAACCGGAACTGCGGAAGCTGGGATTCCCCGCCGTGGCTGCTCATCTCCTTCCCTGATCGGATCCTGTTGGTGTTCTTTTTCTCTCCTGTTCCCATCTTCCATCACAAGTTCCCGTGGCCACAGGCCTTTCCGGGCCGGGTTAGGAATTGGTGAGGGCGGAGTGAGGACAGTGTCGTTGCCTTCCTGCTCCATTGCCACCGATCCGGACCGGAAGGATGCAGGGAAGGGGCAAGGGGAACATGCGAACGTGGATGCTGGCAGTTGCGCTGGTGGGGGGATGCACCCTGGGAGGTTGTGGTTCCGGGAAGGGTGCGGCGGACACCAGCGGGGCGCCCTCTGCGGCGGCCAAGCCGGCTTCGGGCAACGCTACCGCATTGCAGGTCGCGGCGGAAGCCCGCGGCAAGGTCAAATGCCCTGCCAGGACCAGTTCGCCGCCGCGACCCGCCAACGCGCCGGTGGATGACGTGGTGGGCGTACGTCCCGGCATGGGCTATGACGAGGCGGTGCAGCTGGTGCTGTGCTCGCACGAGCTGCTGGTCGTGACGGAATCCCGCCGCGGTTTCGATATCCAGACCTACGGCCAGAAGCTGCGCCAGGGGTTCGAGGCGAATTTTGCCCGGGAACGCGTGCAGAAGAACCCGCAGGACATCATGCGCGAGATGCAGGACGCCGCCATGGCCCGCAGCACCAACCGGGTGGTGCGCGAGGCGAAGGCCGGGGAATCCCGCTGGTACGTGGCGACCATGGGCCTGCCCGGCCAGGAGAAGGTCATCAGCGTCGCCCGCGAGGAATGGTTCGAGGCGGGGCGCCAGCCCACCATCGCAGGCGTCGAACAGGCGCTGACCGCCAAGTACGGGCCACCCACGCGGAAGATGCCGGCCAGGCCCGGCGTACCGCACCACCAGCTGTACTGGGCCCATGACCTCAGGCATCGGCCAATCACCGAATCCTCGCCGCTTTTCCACCTCTGCTCGGCCGTAGCCAGCCCTGACGCGGGCAACCATTTCTCGCCGGATTGCGGCATCGTGGTCGCGGCGGCCGTCCGTCCCCTGCGCGACAATCCCGACCTGGCCGAGTACCTGCAGGTCGCGGTGGTCGACCAGGCCGGCGGCTACCAGGCCATCACCGAAACCGAGCGGGCGCTCGGGCAGCTGGATGCGCAGCGGCGCAGGCAGGAAGTGGAGCAGGCGTCGAAGAACGCCAGTGCGCCCACGCTGTAAGGGGCACGGGCGCGATGAGGAAATCGCGGACACTGCCCCTGGTTGCAGCGGTGCTGGTGATCGGCGCCTGCGGCGGACGGGCGCCTGGATCCACGACCGGAGCTTCGCCACCGCAGTTGCCGGGGGCGAGCCCCGCCATTGACCCGGCCGCCCCCTCTCCGGCCACGGTTGCGGCCGCCACCAGCAACGCCGGCGGTCTCGCCGGGCGGACCCGCGAGCTGATGAATCCCGACGCCAGCGCCATGGTGTTCCTCTACCACGACCTGGCCGGCCTCACGCCGCCGCTGGAGCAGTGGGTGGAGTACGACGATCGGGTCACCTTCGCCCCTGGGCCGGAGAAAGCGGCCAGGCGCGAGCAGGTGCGGGCCGAGCTGCTGGCAGGACTGCAGGCCGTGCGCGACATTGGCCTCATCCGCCTCACGCTGACCGACAGGCTCAGCGAATACGATCCGGTATACGAGGAATTCTCGCTGGCATCGCTTGCGCCCAGTTCCTCGGTGCCCTTCAAGGCATTGCGCCAGGAAGTCGGGCTGCGCTTCGGCAATGGCCGCGACGCCCAGATCTGGGCCGTGCCCCGCGCCGCATCGCGGACCGTCCTCGACAGCCTCGGCCATGGCCGCGGCGTGACGGTGGACGTGCTGGCGAAGATCACCGCCGTGCAACCGTCGCCGCGGGGCGGAAGCATCGTCGCGGACGTGATCGAGTACGAGATCCGCACCGAGCAGGGCAACCGCCTGCTGGCCCGCGTCAGGCCAGCCCCGCAGTGACCGCTTTCCCATCAGCGAAGAGAGAACCGCCATGGCCACATTCCGTACCACCGCCTCCGTGTTGCTGCTCGCCCTCGCGGCGCTGGGTGCCGCCGCGCCGGCCGGCGCCGCCGGCTGCGAGGGCGTCCAGCACTGCGTCGACGTGCCCAGGTTCAGCGCCAGGCTCAGTGACTTCCGCGCCATCGAGCAATCGGGCAAGCGCGTGCTGATCGCCACGGTGAAGTTCGAGAACAAGACCGACCAGCCGCTCATCCTGGGCTATGTGACCGGCTCGGGCCTCGGCATCGACGAGCTGGGCAACCGCTACACCATCAGCGACAGCGGCTCGGTGCGGGGCATCGGCCTGGTCTCACGCAGCAGCCTGGACACGCGCTTCACGCTGCAGCCCGGCGAACGCGCCGATGCCCGCTTCGAACTGGACTGGCGTGCGTACAACCAGCTGGCCGGCGTGGAGTTCAGGCTGGAAATGGCGCTGCGGGAGATCGAAGCGCTTCCCGGCAACCAGTACCGCGCCGGCCGCGAGCACCTGGTGAGCTTCGCCGGCCTGCGTGATGGCCTCCTGGCGCCGGCGCCGGCGCCGGCCGCCGGCGCGCCGCCTGCCGCGGCCCAGGCCGCGCCTGCCACACCCGAACCCGCCGTGGATCCCTGTGGCGGCAGGCCGGCCTGCTTCTCCGCCGGCACCTTCACCGCGGAGGTGACCGGCCTGACCACCAGCCAGCAGTCCAACTACTGGTACGTGCAGCTGCGCGTGCGCTTCCAGAATCATTCCGGTGCGCCGGTCATCCTCGCCTACCAGAATGGTTCGGGCACGCTGGTCGACGGCGATGGCCTGCGATACAAGGTGGGATCGGCCAAGGACGTCAGCGGCATCGGCATCGTCACCCGCGACAGCGCCGATCCGCAGTTCGTGCTCGGACCCGGCGAGACCCGCACGGCCTCGCTCACCTATGCCTACCACCGTTATGCCGGCAGTCCCACGCCCGGCTCCACGGTCTTCAGCCCGGACTTCGTGGTCGAGCAGCTCGAAGTGCTGCCCAGCCGCCAGATCCGCTCGGTGCGCGAGCACCTGGTGAGCTTCACCGGCCTGGCGGCGAAGGACTCCCCTGCCACCGCCCTGGGCACGGGCGGCGGCGACGCCGCCGAAGCGCTGAAGAAGCTCGGCGACCTGTTCAGGAAGAAGAAATAGGCCGACCGGCGCTGCCGGTCCCGCCTCATCGGGGGACCGGCGGCCGGGCTGCTCAGTTCGCGCTGCGCTGCTCGATGGCCCGCTGCCCGGCGGAGGTGCTCGGCAGGTCCTCGTTCAGGTTGGGCAGGCAGTGCGACTCCGGGATGTCGCTGTAGTCCTGGCGGATGAAGCGCTTGGTGCTCTTCCACTCGCCCTTCCACATCTTCGGGTCGGTCATGGTGTAGTCGATGCGCAGCATGCCGGGCTCCTCCATCGTGATGCGCTCGATGATCTCGAACTGGTCACTGATGGGAATGCCCGAATCGATGTAGTGCTGGTTGGGCTCGAGGTACTTGGTGTGCACGATGAGCGCGTCGCCCTCCCAGCGGCCGATGGACTCGCCGTTGTAGGTGTACTCGACGATGTCCGGATCCGTGAACTGGCGGCCATCCAGGTAGATGAAGCGGATCTGGTTGGTGAAGCCGAACATCATGTAGATGATGGTCGGCAGCTGCACCATGCTGATCGGGTGCACGCGCGTCATGATCATCGGCATGCCGGCCGGGAAGCACTGGCCGATGGCGTCGCGGTACGGCTCGCCCTTGCGGCGCGCCTCCTCGGCCTCGCGCAGCGCGGTCTGGCCGGGTTCGTAGAACTCCGGATACGGCGGCCCGAAACGGAAGTCCGCGAACGAGCGACGCAGGTTCACGAACCATGTCCCGGTGAGGTCGAAGGGCGGCTTGGGCCGCGGCTTGGCGAGGTTCTCCGGCGCCAGCGCGCCGAGGAAGCCGTCATGCCGCTGGGCGAGCTCGGCCTCGCGATCGGGCGTGAGGCCGCCGCCGGGTGTGCGGCCCGGCTCGGCGGCGGTGGCAGTGGCGGCGAATGCCATCAGGCATGCGGTGAATGCGAGCTTGCGGAAGGTCTTCTTCATCGTTTTACCTGCGTGAGGAACCCTGTTCGCGGATGAACTGGAGCAGCGGCGCCGTCAGCGACACATCGTCGGTGCCGACGGCATAGGCTTCGGAAAGATGCGAGTGGTTGGGGAGGAACACTTCAACCACGGGCCGCCCCGCCTCGCGCCGTCCGCGGATCAGCCGCTGGGTGTCGGGGAGGAAATTCGGGGCATCCAGCTCCGCCCACACCGCCATGATGGGCAGCGGCAGCCGGATCAGGCGCGCCAGCGAGGAACGTTCGGCGTCCTTCGAGACATCATCGCCGTAGTAGTGGCTCCACATCGATTGCGCGGCGCCGGGGTCGTAGATGCCGGACATCAGGATGGCCGCCCTGACGGGCGCGTCAGGAGTGCGCACGAGGTAGTCGGCGACGTGCGCCGCGCCGGAGGAATGCCCCCACAGGAAGATCTTCTCCGGATCCCCGCCCCACCCGGCCGCCCGTTCGCGCACCCACGCGACCACGCGCGCGATGTCCTCGGCACCGGCCGGGTACGTGAATTCCGGCGCCAGGCGGTACTGGATGGTGATGCCAACCAGGTCGTTCTCCGCCGCCCAGTAGCCGATATTGTCGTAGAAGGGCGAATCCTGCGAGCTGCGGTAGGCGCCGCGGAAGCCGCCGCCGTAGGCGAACACCAGCACGGGTTTCCCGCCCGTGCCCCCCCGGGGCGTGAATACATCGGCGCGATGCCTGGGATCCGGCCCGTAGGCCAGTTCCCGCTGTACCTGCACGCCGGGATGTGCCCTGCCCGCATGCAGCGGGATGTACAGCGGCGCGGTGCGGGCGGCATCCACGCGCGGCCCAATCTCGCGCAGCGCGCTGGCGACGTCCGCCGGCATGCCGGCCGGAGGCGTGGAAATGGTGGCCACGAGCAGGTCCTGGCGCAGCGGGCGCGAGAATGCGTCCACGTCCGGGTCCACGGTCTGCGTCGGAGCCGCGGCCGCCACCAGCAGCAGCCACGCCGCGCCGGTCACCATGGCCCGCAGGCCCCCCCTGCAGCAGCTGCGCGGCAGGTGGTTCATGCGCCGGGCATCCGGTCGACGGCCGCCATCCCGCCGCAGGCGCCGCCCTCGCCGTCCCTGCGGCAGGACACGTCGGCCTGGGAATGCGTCGGGGCGGTGAAGCCCGTCGATTGAAACATCGGATGGCCGTGAAGGCCCACTGCCATGATCGACCCCCTGCGCAGCCTGGCGGACGCCTTCTGTACTTTGTGCCGATGATAAGCACTCGTACAACGATTGTCGCGGCAGCCTGTTGCCGTGGGACGCCCGGCAGGAGCTCCCGGCCGGCGCTCTTCCCTGCGCACAAAGGAAACCGCCGGGCGCCAGGCCCGGAGGTTTCCATTCTCCTGGGGAAGTGAAGGTGCGGCGCCTGTCAGCGCCGCATTCTCACTGCTGGCTGCCGCCGTCGCTGCCGACTCCGTCGGGAGCGCTGCGGGTGTCCGAACCCGGGCTGGGGCTCGGAGCGCCCGCGCCGCCCGAGCTGCTGCCGGGGCTGGACGAACTGCCCGACCCGCGGTCGCTGCCCGACTTCAACTTGCTGAATTCGGACTGCGACAGGTAGCCGTCGCTGTTGGTGTCCAGCTTGGAGAACTCCGCGCTGAGCTGCGGATGGGCCTGGGCCTCGGTCGAGGACACGCGGCCGTCGCTGTTGGCGTCGACGGTGCTGAACTGCAGCGAGGACGATGAGCCCTGGCCCATTTCTCCCGCGGCGCCGCCGGCGGGCGGCGGAGTCTGCTGGGCATACGCAAAGCCTGCTGCTGCCGACAGGGCCAGCGATCCGATGATTGCGCGCTTCATGATGTGATCTCCTCCTGCAAGCTCGAGACAATTCTCGTGCTGGAGACCTTGCCAGCCCGCGCAATGCGACGGCGTCGGGTCGCCTCCGCATCCGCTGTCGGCCGGATGGTGACGTCGGTGCCGACCGACAGGCGGTCAGGATTCGATCAGCAGGATGTCGCCGGCCGAGCGCGCGTAGTCCAGCGCATAGGCGAGCTCGCCGGGCGAATTCGCATGAAGCAGCAGCAGCGTATCGCCGGTGTCGACTTCCTGTCCCAGCCGCGCCTCCAGCCGCACGCCGGCGGAGGGGCTCTCCGGCGCGCCGCAGAGTTTCGCCAGGCGTGAGAGCTTGCGGTTGTCGATGCGCGTGACGATGCCGCCGCGCGTGGCGGTGATGCCCACCACGCAGCAGGCGCGCGGGGGCTCGCGCAATCCGCCCTGCGCATTGCAGATGCGCTGGAACTTGTCCCAGGCGCGGCCGTCGCGCAGCACCTCCAGCGCCATGCGCTCGCCGTCGCCCGACGCTGCCGCGCCCCCCAGCTCCAGCACCGCGCCGGCGATGCAGGCGGCGCGCGCGCGCAGGTCCGGCGGCGCGTCCGGCTCGTTGCGCAGCACGGCGAGCACGTCCAGGGCTTCCAGGGCCGGGCCGATGCCCCGCCCCACCGGCTGCATGCCGTCGGTGAACAGGCACCGCACGGTGAGGCCGAAGTTGGCGGCCGTGTCGGTCAGCTGCGCGGCGAGCCGCTGGGCGGCCTCTGCGCTGCGCATCTTCGCGGTCGGGCCCACCGGGATGTCGATCACCACGTGCGTCGCGCCGGCGGCGATCTTCTTCGACAGCACCGAGGCGATGAGCTGGCCCTCGGTGTCGATGTCCAGTTCGCGCTCGATGCGCACGAACAGGTCGTCGGCGGGAGACAGATGCATGGCCCCTCCCCAGGCCAGGCAGCCGCCCTCGGCCTCGACCACGCGACGCATGGTGGCGAGATCCAGGTCCACCGGCGCCAGCGTCTCCATGGTGTCGGCGGTGCCGGCCGGCGAGGTGATGGCGCGCGAGGAGGTCTTGGGCATGGTCAGTCCGCAGGCGGCCGCGATGGCGACCACCAGTGGCGTGGTGCGGTTGCCCGGCAGGCCGCCGATGCAGTGCTTGTCGACCACCACCGGCGCGGACCAGCGCAGCCGCTCACCCACGTCCACCATGGCGCGCGTCAGCGCGGTGGTCTCCTCGCCATTGAGCGGCAGCGCCGCAGTGGCGGTGAGGAAGGCGGCCAGGTGCACGTCGGTGTAGCGGCCCGCCACCACGTCGCGCACGATGGCCGTGAAGTCGGCCGGCGTCAGCCGCTGGCCATGGATGCGCCGGCGCACGCCGGCCAGCGATTCGAGCACCGGCGGATGGCGCACCAGCACCACGTCGCCGTCCTTGACCCCCAGGGCCTTCCAGGCCGCCTCCGACAGCGCCACCTGGTCCAGCGCCAGCGACGGGTTGTCGGTCTGGTAAAGCAGCGCCTGCACCTCGCGGTCACCGGCCTGCACCAGCACCTGCGAGCGCGGCGAGAGGCCCTCCGCGTGGGCCACGTGGCAGTCCCGGCGCATCACCGCGATGGCCTGGTGCTGCGCATGCAGCTGCATGCGCGTGGCACGCAGCACCGGCGGCGGCGACCCGCCCGGCACCACCGCGCTCACAGCTCGAACTCCTCGCCCATCAGGGGCACGGTGGCGTCCCACTCGAGCTCGCGCCCAATGCGCTCGCGCAATGCCTCGGAGGCGTCGGGCTCGCCATGCACGATGAAGACCTGCTGCGGCCGGCGCCGGAAGCCGCGCAGCCAGCGCATCAGCTCGTCGGCATCGGCATGCGCGGACAGCATCGACAGGTTGTCCACCTCGGCATGGACCTGCACCCACTGGCCATGGATGCGCACCTCGCGCGCCCCATCCAGCAGCTTCCTGCCGCGCGTGCCGACGGCCTGGAAGCCGGAGAACAGCAGCGTGTTCTGCGGGTGGGGCGCGAAGGCGGCGATGTGGTGCAGCACCCGCCCGCCCGTGGCCATGCCGCTGGCCGACACGATGACCTTGGGGTCACGGTCGGCCGACAGCGCCTTGGATTCCTCGATGTTGTCCACGTACTGCACGGTCGCGCAGGCGGCCTCGTAGTCCTCGCGCTGCAGCTTGTGCTCGCTGTCGAAGCGGTGCAGCAGCGCACCGGCGCTGGCCGCCATCGGGCTGTCGAGGAACACGCGCAGGTCCTTCAGCACGCTGCGCCTGCGGATGCGCCACAGGAAGTACAGCAGCGACTGCGCGCGCCCCACCGCGAAGGCCGGAATCACCACCGTGCCGCCGCGGCGGATGGTGCGCTCCACGATGTCGCCCAGCACCTCGACCGGATCCACGGCCTCGTGGCGGCGGTTGCCGTAAGTGGACTCGATCACCACGTAGTCGGCCTCGGGCACGGGCTCCGGATCGAACATCACCGGGTCGTCGTAGCGGCCCAGGTCGCCCGAGAACACGATCCGCCGGCCGCCGAGGCGGATCTCGGCGCTGGCGGCGCCGAGAATGTGCCCGGCGCGCCGGAAGTGCACCGTGGCGTCGCGGTACACGGTGGTCTCGCGATGCAGTTTCACCGTGTCGATGGCGCGGATGGCGCGTTCGGCGTCGTGCCGGTCGTAAAGCGGCAGCGCCGGATGGTGCTTCGAGAAACCGTAGCGGTTGGCCAGGTCGGCATCGCGCTCGTGCAGGTAGGCGCTGTCGCGCAGGATCAGCGCCGTCAGCTCGCGCGTGGCCGAGGTGCACAGCACCCTGCCGCCGAAGCCCTCCTTGACCAGGCGCGGCAGGTAGCCGCTGTGGTCGAGGTGCGCGTGCGTGAGCACCACGGCGTCGATGCTGCGAGCTTCCACCGGCAGGCTCTTCCAGTTGGTCTGGCGCAGGTTCTTCAGTCCCTGGAACAGGCCGCAGTCGACCATGATGCGAGTGCCGCCATGGTCGAGCACGAACTTCGAGCCGGTCACGGTGCCGGCGCCGCCGAGGAAGCGCAGGCGGGTCATTCCGGCGCCGGCCCGCGCAGGGCCGCGGCGATGAGCGGTGCCAGGGCGATGGCATTGGTGGGATGCGGCACGGCGTCGGTGGACACGATGCGCCCGCACAGCGGCGAGAGCATCTGGAAGGCATCGCCGCCGAACAGCGCATGCACCACCACGCACACCGGCCGGGGGAATCCCTGCTGCACCAGGCCGCGGGCAGCCACCGCCAAGGTGCGACCGGAAGAAGCGATGTCGTCCACCAGCACGGGCTGGCAGCCCTGCCAGCGCTGGAACTCCGGCAGCGCGATCTCCACGTCGCGGTCGCCGTGCCGCACCTTCTTCAGCACCACGTGCGGCGCGCCGATGCGGGCCGCGATGGCGCCGGCCCACTGCTCGCTCTCCTCGTCCGGGCCGACGACCAGCGGCCGTGCGACATTGGCGCCGATCCACTCCGCCAGCAACGGCGCCGACTGCAGCGCGTCCGCGCGGATGGTGTAGACGTTGGACAGCGCGTGATGGCGGTGCAGGTGCGGATCCACGGTCACCAGCCGGTCGAAGGTGGACGAGACCAGTCTCGCGAAACTCACAGAGCTGACGCTCTCGCCCGGCCTGAAGCGGCAGTCCTGGCGCATGTAGGCCAGGTATGGCGCCACCAGGTTCACCTGCCGCGCGCCCAGCTCGCGCGCCGCATCGGCCGCAAACACCAGCGCCAGGAAGCGTTCGTCCGGCTGCGCCAGGGTGCACACGAGGTCGACCACCCGGCCAGCAGGTTCCACGGGCAGCCGCACGTAGCTCTCGCCGTCCGGGAAGCGGCGTGTCTCCACGACCTCGACATCGGCGGCCAGTTCGCCGGCCAGGCGCCGTGCGAACGCCTCGTTGCCGGGCAGCGCGAACAGCAGGCGGCCGGCGCTCATTGGCCCGTGGGCATCCGGTGCCACCCGCCGCGCCCGGGCCCGTACCAGCGCGTGTCCCAGCCGGTGGGCAGCGCGTCGTCGCGGTTCACCAGCACGGCCTGCACTTCCTGGATCAGCCCGGACTTGACGGTGAAGAACTCGCCCACGATGCGGTCATAGGCCGTCACCGAGGACGCGTTCTGCACGCCGTCCACCTTGCCGAAGCGCAGGATCACCAGCACGATGCCGCGCTCCTCGTCGACCACGGCATAGCGGCGGTCCCACAGGTTGCGGCCGGGGAAGAGGCGGGGGGCGAAGCACCGCGCCGGGGGGGGGGCGGAGGGGAAAAAGCCGCGCACCCGCCCTGGGGGGGGGGGGGGGGGGGGGGGGGGCCGCGGGGGGGGGGGGGGGCGGGCCCCCCCCCGCGCCCCCCCCCCCCCGGGGGGGGGGGGGGCGGCCCCCGCCATTGACCCGGCCGCCCCCTCTCCGGCCACGGTTGCGGCCGCCACCAGCAACGCCGGTGGTCTCGCCGGGCGGACCCGCGAGCTGATGAATCCCGACGCCAGCGCCATGGTGTTCCTC
>QGUX01000280.1 GCA_003242275.1 Pseudomonadota bacterium
GCCTGCAGCCTGCCGGTGAGCTCCTCGAGGCTGCGGGCCTCGAGGCTCAGGCTGTTCGGCAATCCCTGGAAGTCCACGTCGAAGCGCGGGTCGAAGGTCTTCAGGTACGCCACCGCCGGCACGCCCAGCGCATAGGACTCCACCGCCGTGGTGCAGCCGTTGTGGACGAGCGCCCGGCAGGCCAGCAGCCAGGGCACCACGTTGCCGCGGTGGATCACCGCCACACGGCTGCAGCGCCTGGCCAGGTCGTGGTAGACGCCGTGGTTCTCGCTGGGATGCGGCCGGACGATGATCTTCACGCCGGGCAGCGCCTTCTCCAGCGCCGGCACCATCCCGAGGAAATCCTCGATCAGCCGCCGCTTGTGCGCGCCCAGCCCCTCGGCGAAGTCGCGCGGCAGCCCGAGGCCGGTCTGTCCCAGCCGCGCAGGTCGTCCCGGGATCTTCGACGGCACGAACAGGCCGACGGCCGGGATGAAGGGATTCACGTCGGTGAAGTTGGTGTTGACCAGCACGAACTCGCCGTGCTCGCGGCGCAGCTCCGCGACCTCCTCATCGAAGTAGCGGCGCAGTTCCGGGCGCAGCATGTCGCCGCGCGGATTGCCGGTGAGGTGGATGGGCATCTCCCTGGGCATGTGGCGGTAGCCGGCCAGCAGCGCCCGGTTCTCCTCGCCCCAGGCGAACAGGTGCGAGACATAGGGCACCGTACCGGGCGAGAGGCGCACGGAATAGAAGATCTCGGCCGGGGGATGCACCAGCGCCTCCTCCTCCCAGGCGACGATGTCATGGCCCAGGTCGCGGATCAGCCTGAACATCAGGTTGCTCATGCCGCGCATGCTCTTGGCGAGGTACACGCCGCGGGGCATGTCGGCCATCGCGAAGTGCACGTAGGCGCGCGAGCCGAGGATCACGCGCCAGCCCCGCTCCACGGCGCAGCAGGCCAGCAGCAGCTTGGCGTCCAGTTCGCGGACCTGGGTCTCGACGGGGATGATCAGGACGGGCGGTGCCGAAGCCCCGCTCATGGTGCATGAGGGACAAGAGGAGTCATGCGTTCATTCTAGCCGCTCGGCGCCGCCGCCCGCCGCCCGCGACACCCGTACGTGCCGCCGGGCATGGACCACCGGCCTGGTAGTAGAATGGCCGCCCAACAAGAAGGGCCGCCTGCGCCGAACAACAACAATGTCGAACCTGTTTCAGGGACTGGATATCAGGGCATGGTGCGAGGCCAACGGCCTGTACGCGCTGTTCAACCACGACCCGGCCGGCGTCGATCCCACGCGCAAGCTGGAGAAGGGAATCTACGAGACCGTGGACCCGGACAACCACGTCCCCTTCCCGCCCGAGTTCGACGACCTCGCGCGCCTGCACTTCCTGGCGCGCACGCGCAGGGTGACCACGGTGCTGGAGATCGGCGCCGGCAAGAGCACGGTGGTGCTGGCCGACGCCATGCGTCGCAACCAGGCCGAATACGGCGAGTACGTGAAGGCCAACCTGCGGCGCGCCAATCCCTTCGAGGTGCACACGCTCGACCAGAGCGCGGAGTGGATCGAGGTCTGCCGCCGGACGCTGCCCGCGGAGCTGACCGGCTACGTGCACTTCCAGAGCGCCACCGTGCGGATGACCACCTTCAACGGGCGCGCCTGCACGCTGTACAGCCGCATCCCCAATGTCTGTCCCGACCTGATCTACCTGGACGGGCCGGACCAGTTCGCGGTGGAGGGCGACGTGCACGGCATCTCCACGCGCTCGGCCGACCGGTTGCCCATGTCGGCGGACCTCCTGCTGCTGGAACCCTTCCTGCTGCCCGGCACACTGATCGTGGTCGACGGGCGCACGGCCAATGCGCGGTTCCTCAGGAACAACTTCCAGCGCCCGTGGCGTTACGCGCACCACGTGGAGGCCGACCTGCACACCTTCGAGCTGGTCGAACCGCCGCTGGGCAAGCTCAACGAGCGGCAGATCCGCTTCTGCCTCGGGGACGGCGCCCTGGTCAGTGCCTGAACGACGGGCATCGCCACCGAAGGTCGGTCACAGCCAGCCGGCGCGTCGGTACCAGGCAACCGCGCCGGCGAAGCCCTCGACGAGGTCGTGACGCGGGGCCCAGCCGGCCGGCCGGGCCCACTCCTGCGGACGCACCGTCCAGTCCGGGTGGCGCAGCTCGCGCAGCTTCTCGCTGTTCAACATGTTGGCCACCCCGAACAGCCGCGCCACGTCGCCGCCCAGCGCGATCGCGCGCAGCAGCAGCGCCGGCGCATGCACCAGCCGCGCGCCCGGGTTGCCCACGGCGCGGGCGGCCGTGGCGAAGACCTCGCGCCAGCTGTAACCCCCGGGCCGCGCATCGGCTGCCGACAGCACCTGCCCGCCCACCGGATCACGCAGCAGCGCCACCAGCAGCGAGCACAGGTCGTCCACGTGGATCATCGCCGCACGCGCCTCCGGCCTGCCGGGCAGCGGCACCACGGCCTTGCCGGCCATCTGGAAGAACACCAGCGTCTCGCGGTCGCCCGGGCCGTAGACCGCCGGGGGACGCAGCACCGTCACGCGCTCCCCCAGCACCTCGCGCACCGCATCCTCGCCGGCACGCTTGCTGGCCGCATAACCCGAGAGCTTCGGCTCGCGCGCGGCCAGGGTGGACAGGTGCACCATGCGCGCCGCCGGCGCGACCTCGCGCACCAGTTCGGCCAGCGTGCGGCTGGCCACGAGGTTCACGGCATCGTAGTCGGCGCGACGCGCGGCCTTGATCAGGCCGCCCACGTGCATCACCGCGTCCACGCCCTCGACCAGCCGGCGCAGCGCCGCCGGGTCGCGCAGGTCGCCGGCGATCACCTGCGGATCCAGGCCGCGCCATTCGGCCATCACCGGATCCCGGCGCAGCAGCATGCGCACGCGCCAGCCATCGGCCGCCAGCATCGGCGCCAGGCGCCTGCCGATGAAGCCGGAGGCGCCGGTCAATGCCACCACCGGTTTCGTCATGTGCCGGCCACCGGGAATTTCTTCCAGCGCCGGTGGTGCCAGCTCCACAGCTCCGGACGGGCGAGGATCTGGGATTCCACGTGGCGGAGCACCTCGGCGGTGTCCTCGGCGATGCTGCCGCCGGGCAGCAGCGCCAGCGGCGGCTCGATGGCGAAGTGCCACACCGGGTCGGCGGCCAGCGACACCACCGGCAGGATGGGCGCGCGCGCCGAGCGCGCCAGCTGCACCACGCCGCCGGGCATGGGCATGTCCTTGCCGAGGAAGCGCAGCGGCACGCCGGTCTCCGCGTCGCGCACGCCCTGGTCCATCATCGCGAACACCACGCGGTTGTGGCGCAGCGCATCCACCATGCGCGCGTACGCCTTGAAGCCCTCGTTGGCCATGATGCCGTCGATGCCGTAACGCGGCAGCCCGGAGGCGAAGAACTCCTGCGACATCATGCGCGCCTTGCGGTACACCACCGTCACCGGGATGCCCGAATCCGCGAGCTGCGCGGCCAGCAGCAGGCTGTTGCCCGAGTGCGTGGCCAGCAGGATCGCGCCACGGCCCTGGCGGGCCGCGGCGAGGTGCTCCAGGCCGTCCACGCGGCAGTGACGGTACAGGCTCGCGGTGTCGAGCCGGCGGTCCACCATGCTGAGCACCTCGAGCACGGCGATGGTGTTGACGCGGTAGGCCTCGCGCAGGATCTTTGCCACTTCGGGATCGTCCGGCGCCCTGCCCTTGAGCGCCGCGATGCCCTCGAGGCAGGCGCGCCGCGTGCTGCGGCCGAGCGCATAGTGCAGCCGCGCCAGCCTCGCGCCCACGCCGCGCACGCCATCGAAGCCGCTGCGCCGGACCAGCCAGCGGGCGAACAGGAACAGCACCCGCCGCCCCAGGCAACCCACCTTCCCCCCAATTACACCCACCCG
>QGUX01000038.1 GCA_003242275.1 Pseudomonadota bacterium
TGATCGCGCTGGGCAGCCCCTCGGGCACCAACATCGAGCGCGACAACCCGGTGTGGATCAAGCCGGGCGACATCGGCACCTGCGTAGTCGAAGGCATCGGCGAGCAGCGGCACCGCTTCGTGGCCCAGCCCTGAATGAGCAGCATCCCTGACACGGTGGCCGCGCCGACGGCGGCCACCCAGGATCCCGCGCGCGGCTGGCCGCGCAGCCTCGCCGGCGCCGTGGTCGGCAGCGCCACCGGCGTGTCGGCGCTGCTGCTCTACACCAATGGCCTGTTCGTTGCCGGCCTGACCGAGGACTTCGGCCTCACCCGCGCCCAGTTCGGCTTCGGCGTGCTGCTGGTGACCATGGCGCTGGCCATCGCCAACCCGCTGGTGGGCTGGCTGGTGGACCGCCTCGGCGCCAAGTGGCCGGCGGTGGCCGGCCTGCTGCTGCTGTCGGCGGGCTTCGCCTCGCTGGGCGCCTGGATCCAGTCGGTGAACAGCTACTTCCTGCTGCAGTCCATGATGGCCTTCGCCGGCGCCGCCTCCGGTCCCATCGCCTTCAGCAAGGTGGTCAATGAGACCTTCGACCGCCACCGCGGCATCGCGCTGGGCCTGACCATGACCGGCATCGGCATCGCCGCGGCCGCGGTGCCGCCGGTGCTGGCCGGCATCATCGCCGACCACGGCTGGCGTTCCGGCTATTACCACCTGGCCCTGGTGCCGCTGGCCGGCGCGGTGCTGGCCGCCCTGCTGCTGCCCGCGCGCCATGCACGCGGCTCGCTGCAGGAAACGCGCGCAGCCCCCGCGCGGGTGGCCGCGGCGCCGCCTGACAATGCCTGGCTGCGCACGCCGGTGTTCTGGATGCTGGCCGGCACCTTCGCGGTGATGTCGCTGGCCTTCGCCGGCCTGCTGCCGCATTTCGTGCCGCTGATGACCGACGGCGGCATCGACGCGCGCACCGCCGGCAAGATCTCCGGGCAGCTCGGCCTCGCGGTGATCTTCAGCCGCATGCTGGTGGGCTACCTGCTCGACCGCGTGTTCGCGCCGCGCATCGCCATCGGCATCTGCCTCATCGCCGCGGCGGGCATCCTGGTGCTGCTGGTCAACGGCGTCTCGTCGGCCTCCATCACTGCCATCGCGCTGGGACTGGCGCTGGGCGCGGAGCTGGACCTGATGGGCTTCCTGATCGCACGCTACTTCGGGCTGGCGCAGTTCGGCCGCATCTACGGCTGGCTGTACTTCGCCTTCGTGTTCGCCTCGGGACTGGGGCCGCTGTGGGTGGGCGCGCTGCGCGATGCAACCGGCAGCTACTCGGTGACGCTGGCGATCAGCGCCGCGGGCCTGGTGGTGACCTGCCTGGGGTTCCTGCTGATGCCGCGCTACCCGGCGCGCGAGGCCGCGTAGGGCGCGCGCACCGGTGGCGGCAGGCGCGGGCTCAGTCGAGCCCGCGCGTCTTCAGCGTCCACTCCGGGTCGCGGCAGATCACGCAATCGGCGCCCTTGAACCAGCGCGCGGCCGTGGCATCACCACGCAGCTGCCAGTCCAGCCACTTCACCACCACCTGCGCCGCCTTGCCGCCATTGGGTTCCCAGTAGGTGCCGCCATGGCCCTTGTCGATGCTGGCCACGGCGGCCGGTACGTGGGTCAGCTTCTCGTAGTCGTCCATGCCGGCGGCATAGGCGATGTCGGTCTCGCCGCCCAGCACGTACAGGGTGGGCGTGTGCACGGTCTTCAGCAGCGACTTGTCCGCGGTCATGCCCGCCATCGAGGTCGGGCCGTCCACGAACAGGCCGGCATTCATGATCACCACCGTGCGCACGCGCGGGTCGCGGGCATTCATCAGCGCCTGCAGGCCGCCACAGCTGAAGCCGGACACCGCGATGGCGTTCGGGTCGATCCTGCCGTAGTAGCGGCTGCCGGGCCGCTGGTTCTCCTTCAACGCCCAGCTGATGGCCTCCTCGAGCTGCTGGTGGCGCGTCAGCGCGGTGTCGATGCTGGTCAGCCGCGGCAGGTTGGCCGGCCGCTCGATGCGGCCGGGCCCGGTGTAGAAGGAGCCGGGCACGATGACCAGGTAGCCGTGCGAGGCCACCTCGAGCAGGTGCAGGCGGGTGTGCCCGGCGTCATCGGTGCAGGCGCCGTTGCCGAAGGCATAGATGCCGAGCCGGGTGTTCCCGAGCCGGTCCAGGTCCGCGGGCCGGAAGATCGCCTGCCCCGGCAGGCCCGGATCGGTTTCCTTCAGCGCCGGGAACCGCCCGGTGCCCGGCGTATCGGGAATCTGGTTGCGCACCTCGTCGGTGATTTCCGCGGCGGGCGCCGCGGCCTGCGCGGGCAGCGCCGTCGCCAGTCCCGCCAGAACCAGGGAAGCCAACAGGCGGGTTGCGCTCATGGGAACCTCCTTACTTGTTCTTCTCCCGCTCCACCCACGGATCGGGCGATGCCGGGCCGACGATGGCCATTGCGTACTGCACGCGGCCGCCGCTCATCTTGAAGACGTGCACGTCGGCCAGGTTGCCGGCGAAGTGCTCGAAGGCCGCGACCAGCCCGGCCTCCACGTCCGCCAGCGGCACGCGCGGCGGCGGATGCTTGATGACCAGCCCCTTGGGCGAGCAATCGTGCGTGGGCGTGGTCATGATGCCGTTCTCCCAGCGGTCGCAGCGCTCGGCGAAGGGCGTGTTCACCAACGGCTGCTCGGCGAACATCGCGAAGTAGTCGGTGGCCGCCGCCGCCATCAGCGCGCGCGACTGCCTGAGGTCCGGCGGCAGGATGTTCTCCCAGTCGAGATGGCTGGTGGCCAGCACCACCTGAGGGTTGTACATGAACTCCGACTCGCGGCCGAGGACATGCTCGATCTCGGTGATCGGGCCGCCGTCGCGGGTCTGCAGCCGGATCGCGGCGTGGATCAGCCGGCCATTCTCGTTGATCACGCCGAAGGCCACCGCGCCGCAGCGCTCGGTGTCGATCAGGTAGTTCTGCTCGCCCCAGGTGCCCGCACCCTTCCACAGCTCGCTCTCGCCGGGCTTGAAGGCGTGGCCGTTCTCGGTGAAGAACACCTCCGGCGCGATGTTGACCTTCTTCGGGTCGTGCGCGGCCAGCGCGGCCGAGTAGTCATCCACGATCTGCTTCATCGTGGCGCGCGGGCACCGGGTGCCCGGCATTTCCACCGGGTAGTTGCGGCGCGGCTGCCCGGGGGCTCCGCCGGCCAGCGGTCCCGCGCCGCCTCCCGGACCGGCTCCCGGACCGGGCCCCGGCCCCGGTGCGGCGGCCTCGGCGGCCGCAGCCACCGCGAAGGCGGCGGCAATGGCGATGGCGAGAATGCTCTTCTTCATGGAACCCCCGTCGTGGTCGTTGGGCCGCACGCTAATGTGCGGCCCTCCCCCGGTCAAGGCGCAGGGCATCAGTCGCGGAACAGCAGCGGGGCCATCTCGCGCAGGCTGCGGCGCCAGCTCTGGAATTCATGCGCCGTGTTCTGCGAGACGTAGAACACGCTGTTGATGCCCAGGGTCTTCAGCTCCTCGGTGGCCGCACGCGGATCGGCACCGCCGCGTGGATTGGCCAGCTCGCGGCTGCCGAAGCTGACGAACACCAGCTTGACCTTGTCGGTGAAGCCCGGGGTCTTCTCCACGTCGGCCCTGGTGATGGTGCCTCCGCTGAACAGCCCGATGTGGGAGAACTTGTCCAGGTGCTTGAGCGTGATGGTCTTGGTCTCCATGCCGCCCATCGACAGGCCCGCCATGGCGCGGTGCTTCTGGTCGCTCAACGTGCGGAAGTTGGCGTCGATGTAGGGAATCAGCTCGTTGACCAGCACGGTCTCGAAGGGCTTGATGTCGAAGCTGGCCAGCCCGCCGGGCATGCCGGGACGCACGTCGTTGGTCATGCCGTAGGTCATCACGATGATGAACGGCCGGATCTTTCCCTCCGCGATCAGGTTGTCCATGATCAGGTTGGCGCGGCCCTGGTTGCTCCAGGCGGTCTCGTCCTCGCCCCAGCCATGCTGCAGGTACAGCACCGGGTAGCGCGTGGTGTTGTCCTTGTCATAGTCCGGCGGCGTGTACACGAAGGCGCGGCGCGAGGTGCCGGTGCTCGGCGAGGGGAACAGCACCTGCTGCACCCGGCCATGCGGCACGTTCTTCAGCGCGTAGAAGTCCTGGTCGTGGGCGGGAATCTCGATGCCGCTCTCCCAGCGCACCGAGCCGTAGAAGTTCAGCGTGCCCGGGTCGTTGAAGGTTCCGCCGTCCACCGTGAGGTGGTAATAATGGAAGCCCTCGTCGAGAGGCCCGGCGGTGGTGCCCGTCCAGACCCCATCCGCGCCTTTCGTGAGAACGGTGCCGCCGCTGCCGCCCAGGCCGAGGCTCACGCTGACGGCCTTGGCATCGGGCGCAACGATGCGGAACCGGGCGTAGCCCTGGGAATTGACCTGGGGATACTCCTGGCCGGGCTGGTTGAGCACCGACGGCTTGAAGTCATCCTTGATCGGGGTGGCGGCATTCTGGGCAAGACAGGCACCCGGGAAGAAGGTGCCGGCTGCGATAAGGACCATGGCCTTGATGGACATCCTCTATCCCCCTCTGTGGGTTAACGACGATGAAGCCCGCCGGCAGCCTGCTGCGGGGCGGGTGATGCGGAAAACCGGGACATGAACGCTGCCCCGGAATGCGTGTGGCCGGTGGGCGCCGTGCTGGGCGAAGGGCCGGTGTGGTGCGCCGGGCGCGGCGAGCTGTGGTTCGTGGACATCAAGGGCCGCCGCCTTCACTGCCTCGGCGAGGACGGCTCGCGGCGCAGCTTCGACACGCCGGACCTCGCGGCCTTCCTCTTCCCGACCACGGCCGGCGGCTTCCTCTGCGGCCTGAAGCCCGGGCTGCATGCCTTCGATCCGCAGCAGGGACGCTTCACGCTGCTTCAGGCGGTGGATGCCGACCTGCCCTCGAACCGGCTCAACGACGGCTGCGTGGATGCCGGCGGCCGGCTCTGGTTCGGCACCATGGACAACGACGAGGCCAGCGCCAGCGGCTCGCTGTACCGCTACGACGGCCGCACGCTCGAACGCATGGACAGCGGCTACGTCATCACCAACGGCCCGGCGTTCAGTCCCGACGGCCGCACGCTCTACCACGTCGACACCTTCAACCAGCGGGTGCTGGCCTTCGACGTGGACGCAGGCGGGGCGATCGGCAACCGCCGCCTGTTCGTGCAGATCGAGGAGGAAGGCGTGTACCCGGACGGCCCCGTGGTGGACGCCCTGGGCCGGGTGTGGCTCGGGCTGTTCGGCGGCTGGGGCGTGGCCTGCTACTCGCCCGAGGGGCGGCTGCTGCACCGGGTGAAGCTGCCGGTGGCCCGCTGCACCAAGGTGGCCTTCGGCGGCGCGGACCTGCGGACGCTCTACATCACCACCGCGCGCGTGGGACTGACCGGGGAGGAACTGGCGGGCCAGCCGCTGGCCGGCGGCCTGTTCCGCCTGCGCGTGGACGCGCCCGGCCTGCCCCAGCCCCTGTTCCGCATGCCCTGACATCAGCGTGTCCCCCTGCGCGACTCCAGCAGGCGCTGCAGCAGGCAGAAGGCCAGCAGCAGCACGCCGATCACGATACGCGTCCACCAGGAGCTGAGCGAGCCGTCGAAGGCAATCAGGGTCTGGATCAGTCCCAGGATCAGCACGCCCACGAAGGTGCCGAAGACATAGCCGATGCCGCCGCTGAGCAGCGTGCCGCCGATCACCACCGCGGCAATGGCGTCCAGTTCCAGGCCCATGCCGTGCAGGCTGTAGCCGGACAGCATGTACAGCGACATCACTACCCCGCCCAGCGCCGACAGCGTGCCGCTGAGCACGTACACGCCCACCACCGTGCGGTCGACCGGCAGGCCCATCAGGCGCGCCGAGGCCTCGTCGCCGCCCACGGCATAGACCGTCCTGCCGAAGGGCGTGGCGTGGGCCACCCAGATGCCGGCGGCCACCACCGCCAGCGCGACCAGCGCGCCCGCCGACAGCGAACCCACGCCTACCGGCATGCGCAGCATGGCCAGCTCCATCGCCGAGCGGTCGGCGATGCGGATGGACTCGGTGCTGATCAGGTAGGACAGGCCGCGCGCCAGGAACATGCCGGCCAGCGTCACGATGAAGGGCTGCAGCCGGAAGCGCTGGATCAGCACGCCGTGCAGCAGACCGAACGCCGCGCCCACCAGCAGCACCAGCGGCACGGCCAGCCACAGGCTGGTGCCCCTGCCGAGCCATGAGGCCAGCAGCATGGTGGTCAGCGCCACCAGCGCACCCACCGACAGGTCGATGCCGCCGGTGAGGATGACGAAGGTCATGCCCACCGCGACGATGAGCAGGAAGGCGTTGTCCACCAGCAGGTTCAGGAACACCTGCGGCGCGAGGAAGCCCGGATACAGCACGGCACCCAGCGCTGCCATGGCGAGGAACAGCAGGCCGGTGATGGCCAGTGGCGCCCGCCGCGCGTCCAGCCGCCAGCGCCTGCGTTCCGGCACCGCGCCCATGTCGAGGCTGGCCGTGTTCATGCCCGCCCCGCCTTCACGAACGCCAGCCCGGCCAGGAAGCCACGGAACTCCTTCGACTGCAGCAGCATGGCCGCGAACACCAGCACCGCCTTGACCGCCAGGTTCACCTGCGGCGGCAGGCCCGAGGCGTGGATCACCGAGGTGAGGGTCTGGATGACCAGCGCGCCCAGCAGCGTGCCGCCCACGGTGAACCGCCCGCCGGCCAGCGTGGTACCGCCCAGCGCCACGGCCAGGATGGCATCCAGCTCCATGAGCTGGCCGGCATTGTTGCCATCGGCGCTGCGCACATTGGCGCTGATCACCAGCGCCGCCAGCCCCGCGCACAGGCTGCAGGACACGTACAGCAGCAGCGCCAGCAGGCGCGAGCGGATGCCGGTCACCCAGGCGGCCAGCGGATTGAAGCCCACGGCGCGCACGAACAGTCCCAGCGCGGTGCGCGTCAGCGCCCCATGCAGCAGCAGCGCCACCACCAAAGCCAGCACCAGCGCGAACGGCAGCCCCAGCACATGGCCGCTGCCGAGGAAGGCATAGGGTTCGTAGTAGATGGTGATGATCTGGCCGTCGGTGATGAGCTGCGCGATGCCGCGGCCCGCGATCATCAGGATCAGCGTGGCGACGATGGGCTGCATGCCCGCCTTCACCACCAGCAGGCCGTTCCACGCGCCGCACAGCGCCGCCACCGCCAGCGCGCCGCCGATGGCGGCCAGCAGCGTGCCCACGCCGGCCCCGTCGCCCGCGCCGGCGATGATGCGCGCCGCCACCGCGGCGCAGATGGCCACCACCGCGCCCACCGAGATGTCGATGCCGCGGATGGCCACCACCATCATCATGCCCAGCGACACCAGCATCAGCGGCGCGGCGCGGTTGAAGATGTCGACCAGGAAGCCGCCCAGGTGCCCGTCCTGCCAGGTCACGTGCAGGAAGCCGGGGATCATCACCGTGCCCACTGCCAGCAGCAACACCCAGGCCAGCAGCGGCCCGGCGAGGGGATGCGCCCGCAGGTGCCCCAGCGAATTCACCGTCCTGCTCATGCCGCCGCGTGCTCCGCGATCAGGGCATAGACGGCCTGCTCGCCGGAGCCGCCCGGCAGCTCGCCCACCTTGCGCCGCTCCCTGAGCACCACGATGCGCGCCGATTCACGCAGCACCTCGGCGATCTCGGCCGAGATGAACAGCACCGCCATGCCCTCCCCGGCCAGCGTGGCGATCTGGCGCAGGATCTCCTCGCGCGCCGCCACGTCGATGCCGCGGGTGGGTTCATCCAGCAGCAGCACGCGCGGCGATATGGCCAGCCAGCGCGCGATCAGCACCTTCTGCTGGTTGCCGCCGGAGAGCTGGCCCACCGGCATCTCCATGTCGGCGGCGCGGATGCCCAGCGACTCGATCAGCCGCGCCACCAGTTCCCGCTGCTCGCGCGGCGACAGGGCCCGCTTCAGGCCCGCGCGCGCCTGCAGCGCCAGGATGATGTTCTCGCGCACGGAGAGCTCCAGCACCAGGCCCTCGCTCTTCCTCTCCTCGGGACAGTAGGCCACGCCCAGCGCGATGGCGTCCGCGGGTGTGCGCAGCCGCACTTCCTGCCCCTCCACCAGCAGCGTGCCGCTGTCGTGCCGGTCCATGCCGAACAGCAGGCGCGCCAGCTCGGTGCGGCCGGAGCCCAGCAGGCCCGCGACACCGAGGATCTCGCCCCGGCGCAGGCTGAGGTCGAGCGGATGCAGGCAGCCCCGCCGCGCCACCTGCTTCAGTTCCACCACCGGGGCGCGCGGCGCATCCACCGGCGGCGCGGCGGCCGCGGGCCGCGCGGCGGGATCGAACTCCCGCCCCACCATGGCCGCCAGCAGTCCGGCGCGGTCGAGCTCGCTGGTGAGATATTCGCCGACACGGCGGCCATTGCGCAGGACCGTCATGCGGTCGCACAGCGCGTACACCTGGTCCAGGAAGTGGGTGACGAACAGCACCGCCATGCCCTGTGCTCGCAGGCGGCGCACCAGCGCGAACAGCTGCGCCACCTCCTGCTCGTCGAGGCTGGAGGTGGGCTCGTCCAGGATCAGCACGCGCGCCTCGGTGCAGGTGGCGCGCGCGATGGCCACCATCTGGCGGATGGCCACCGGGAAGGCGGAGAGCTGGCGGCGCACGTCGATGCGCAGTCCCAGCGCTTCCACCTGCGACTGCGCCTGCTCGTTCAGCCGTTTCCAGTCGATGCCGCCGCCCGCATGCCAGGGCCGGCGGGGATAGCGGCCGGCATACATGTTCTCGGCCACGGTCAGGTTGGGACAGAGGTTGACCTCCTGGAAGACCGTGCTGATGCCGAGCTGCTGCGCTTCGGCGGGCGTGCGGGGCCGCACCTCCCGCCCTTCCAGCTCGAGGGTTCCCGCATCCGGGCGGCAGGCCCCGGAAATCACCCGGATCAGCGTCGACTTGCCGGCGCCGTTCTGTCCCAGCAGGGCATGCACCTCGCCGGCGCGCAGGGCGAGGTCCACTCCGTCCAGCGCGCGCGTGGCGCCGAACTGCACCGAGATGCCGCGCGCCGCCAGGATGATCCGCCCTGCCCCGTCCATGGCCCCTGGCTTCAGTACTGGCGCGACGGGAAGGCTTCGGCGGCGTTCTCCTGCGTGAACACGCCTTCCTCGGTGACGATGCGCCGCGGCACCGGCCGGCCCGCGACCACGTCCTTCACCGCCGCCATCAGCTGCGGGCCCAGCAGCGGGTTGCATTCGATCGAGGCATTGAGCTTGCCGGCGATCATGGCCTCGAAGGCGCCGCGCACCGCGTCGATGGACACGACCAGGATGTCCACGCCCGGCTTCAGTCCCGCCTGCTCGATGGCCTGGATGGCGCCGATGGCCATGTCGTCGTTGTGGGCGTAGAGCACGTCGATGCGCCGGCCCTCGGCCTTGAGGAACGCCTCCATCACTTCCTTGCCCCTGGCGCGGGTGAAGTCGCCGGTCTGCGAGCGCACGATCCTGTAGCGCGGATCGGCGCCGATCACCTCCTGGAAGCCGCGCTTGCGGTCGTTCGCCGGCGCCGAGCCCACCGTGCCCTGCAGCTCCACGATGCGGATCTCGCCGCTGCGGTCGCGCGTGGCGTCGAGCAGCCAGCGCGCCGCGCGGCGGCCTTCCTCCACGAAGTCCGAGCCGATCAGCGTCACGTACAACGACTCGTCCTCCACGTCGACGGCGCGATCGGTCAGGATCACCGGGATGTTGGCCGCCCTGGCCTCGCGCAGCACCGGCTCCCAGCCGGTCTCGACCACCGGCGAGAAGGAGATGACGTCCACGCGCTGCGCGATGAAGGAGCGGATGGCCTTGATCTGGTTCTCCTGCTTCTGCTGCGCGTCGGAGAACTTCAGCTCGATGCCGGCCTCCTCGGCGGCCTGCATGATGGAGCGCGTGTTGGCGGTACGCCATTCACTCTCCGCGCCGATCTGGCTGAAGCCCAGCACGATGCGGCCGTCCCCTTCCCCCTGGCGCGAACAGCCGGCCAGGCCCACCGCCGCGCCCAGCAGCAGCGCGCCACATTGTCTCCGCGAGATCTTCATTCCCTTACATCCCCCGTTTCCTGATGCTTTCCTCATGCGGCGCCCTTACAGCGTGGCGACGCCACCGAGACTGAAACCGGCCGGTTCGATGGCCAGCGGATTGACCAGCGGGCTGCCCAGCGCGGGCAGCTCGATCTGGAAGCGATCGCCCGGCTCCACCTTCACGCCGTCGGCGAAGCTCAGCGTGGCGGTGCCGAAGAAGTGCAGGTGCACGTCCCCGGGACAGCGGTGGGCAGCGTACTTGAAGTGGTGGTACTCGAGGTTGGCGATGGAATGGCTCATGTTGGCCTCGCCGGTGAGGAAGGGTTTCTCCCAGCGCACTTCCCCGCCGCGCAGGATGCGGCTGCGGCCCTCCAGGTGATGCGGCAGCGGCCCGGTACGCAGCTCCGGCCCCACGGCGCACTGGCGCAGCTTGGAGTGCGCCAGGTACAGGTAATTGCGGCGTTCGGTGACATGGTCGGAGAACTCGTTGCCGATGGCAAAGCCCAGTCGCGCCGGACGCCCCTCCGGCGAGATGACGTACAGGCCCACCACCTCCGGCTCCTCGCCCGCGTCCAGGGCGAAGGCCGGCGACAGGATGGGCCTGCCGCAGCCGACCACGATGCTGCCATTGCCCTTGTAGAACCACTCCGGCTGCACGCCGGGCTCGTTGCCCTGCGGTCGCCCGCCCTCGATGCCCCACTGGAACATGCGCGCCGAGTCGGTCATCGGCGAGACCTCCCGGGTCTCACCGCCAGACTTCCGGTGCATGTCATCGCGCGCGCGGGCGCTGCCCAGGTGGGTGAGGCCGGTGCCGGACACCAGGCAGTGGTGCGGATCGGGATGGGCCAGCGGCGGCAACATGCGGCCGGATTCGAGCACTTCGGCATAAGGGAGCCGGTGCGACACGTTCATTCCGGCCACGAGGTCCTCGAGCCCCGTGCGCTGCGCGAAGCAGCGCTGCGCCAGCTCATAGGTGGAGGCAACGTCCGCCAGCACCGCCACGTGGGTCCCGTCCTCCTCCACCCGCCCCACGCACGGGCGCTGCCCCTCGTCGATGAACTGGATCAGCCGCATCAGGTCCACCCATTGTCCACGATGTATTCCTGCGCCGTGCAGCCGCGCGCGTCATCGGAGGCCAGGAACAGCACCATGGCCGCGATGTCGGGCGCCTGCAGTGGATCGGGCGTGCACTGCATGCGGGCCAGCTCACCGGCCATGTCGGGCAGGGCGTGCAGCCGGAGCTGCCGCTCGGTCATCACCCAGCCCGGCGAGACCACGTTGATGCGGATGCGGTGCGCGCCCAGCTCCTTCGCCAGCCCGCGCGTGAGGCCCATCACCGAGGATTTCGCGGTGGCATAGGCGACATAACCGGCCGTCTTTGCCTGCCAGCCGGTGGAGCCGATGTTGATGATGGAACCGCCGCCCAGCCTCCGCATGCCGGGGATCACGGCCTGGATGGCAAAGAACGCGGGGCGCTGGTTCACCGCCATGCGCTCGTCCCAGTACTCGGGCGTCACCGACTCGACGGGATGGCGGTCGTCGCTGGCGACGTTGTTGACCAGCACGTGGAAGTCGCCCAGTTCCCGGGCGGCATCCCCGATGGCCTCCTGCAGGGCGCGCACGTCACGCACGTCGCAGGGCCGGAACCAGGGCACGGGCAGTCCCTGCGCGGCAAGGTCGCGCACGAGCTGCCGCGAGGGCGCCTCCGCGACGTCGACGAAGGCCACCCGGCAGCCCTGGCGCGCGAATCCCTCCACCAGGCTGGCGCCGATGCCGCTGCCGCCGCCGGTGATGAACACGCACCGGCCGCCAAGGCTCGGGAACCTCGCCGCGCTGGCGGAGAACCTTGGATCCGAGACCACGTTCGTCATCCCTTTCCCTCGCGTACGCGGCAATCGCCCGCGCATGCGCCCCTATTCTCGTTGACAGGAAATGTCCCCCACGCACAATAGCCGAAGAACAAGAACAGGGGGAGCGGGTGTCAGGGGTTTCACTGACCGGCGTCAGCAAGCGCTTCGGCGACACGCAGGTATTCGACAATCTTTCCCTGGAAATCCCCGCCGGGGAGTTCGTGGTCTTCCTGGGTCCTTCCGGCTGCGGCAAGTCCACCCTGCTGCGCATGATCGCGGGACTGGAATCCATCGACGGCGGCGAGATCCGCATCGGCGAGCAGCGCGTGGACCCGCTGCCGCCGGGCGCGCGCAACGTGGCCATGGTGTTCCAGCAGTACGCGCTGTACCCGCACATGAGCGTGCGCGAGAACCTCGCCTTCGGACTGCGCAACGCGGGCGTGGCGGCCGGGGAGATCCGCCGCCGCATCGACGAGGCCGCCCAGCGCCTGAAGATCGCCGAGCTGCTGCAGCGGCGCCCGGGGCAGCTCTCCGGCGGCCAGCGCCAGCGCGTGGCCATCGCCCGCGCCATCGTCAAGCAGCCGGCGCTGTTCCTGTTCGACGAACCGCTGTCGAACCTCGACGCGGCCTTGCGCGCGCACACGCGCATCGAGCTGGCCCAGCTGCACCAGCAGCTTCGCACCACGATGATCTTCGTCACCCACGACCAGGTGGAGGCGATGACGCTGGCCGACCGCATCGTGGTGCTCAATGCCGGGCGGATCGAGCAGGTGGGCACGCCGATGGAGATCTACCGCCGCCCCGCCTCGCTGTTCGTGGCGGGCTTCGTCGGCACGCCGCGCATCAACCTGGTGCCGGTGGAGGTGGCCGAGGCCGGCGGCCGCGCGCTGGCGCGGCTGCCCGATGGCACCACCATCGCCACGCAGGTGGACTTCGCGGCCCTGGCCCGCGGTGCGGGGCTCACCCTGGGCGTGCGCCCCGAGGCCATCCGGCTGGTGGAGCCCGCCGCCGCGGCGCTGCGCGGCACGGTGCGCGTGGTGGAGCGCCTCGGCGACCGCACGCACGTGCACGTGGCGCTGTCGGACGGCACCCTGCTCACCGCCGAGGACCGCGGCGATTCCCGCGCCCGCCCCGGCGAGCCCGCCGGCCTGTCGGTGAACGGCGAGGAAGCCCACCTGTTCGCCGCCGACGGCACGGCCTACCACGGCGCGGCGGCGTGAACGCGCGCGTGCTGCCGGCAGGCCGGCCCACGGGCTGGCAGCGATGGTCGGGGCTGCTGTTCACCGTCCCCTACCTCATCGTGTTCGTGCTGATGCTGGTGGTGCCGCTGGCGATCGGCATCCGCCTGTCGCTGATGCACGGCGACCTGTTCGGCATGAAGGCCTTCGTGGGCTTCGACAACTTCGCGCGCCTGGCGCGCGATCCCGTGTTCCGCCAGACGGTGTGGAACACCTTCTACTTCGTGCTGCTCACCGTGCCGGCGATGACCCTGCTGGGCCTCGCGCTGGCGCTGGTGCTGAACCAGCAGACGCGCTGGGCGGCGGCGCTGCGCGCCATCTTCTTCGCCTCCACCGTGCTGTCGGTGACGGTGGTGACGCTGATCTGGCGGCTGGTGCTGGTTCCCGAGGGGGGACTGGCGGCGGTGATCGCCAAGGCGCTGGGACAGGAGCCGGTGGCATTCCTCAACGAGCAGGCGCTGGCCCTGCCCTCGATCGCGGTGACCACCATCTGGTGGGGCATCGGCCTGCCCATGGTGCTGTTCCTGGCGGCGCTGCAACAGGTGCCACGCGAGCTGTACGAGGCGGCCGCGCTCGACAACGCCTCGCGGCTGCGCATGCTCACCTCCATCACGCTGCCGTCGATCCGCCGCACCATCGTGCTGGTGCTGATCGTGGAGATCATCCTGCAGTTCCAGCTGTTCGGGCAGCCGCACCTGATGACCGGTGGCGGGCCCAACAACTCCACCCGGCCGGTGGTGCTGTTCATCTATGAAACCGGCTGGAAGCAGTGGCAGCTCGGCTATGCCGCGGCGGCCTCGCAGGTGCTGTTCGCGATGATCGCGGTGGCCGCCATGGTGCAGTACTACTTCTCCTCGCGGCGGGAGGCCACATGAGCACGCCGGCCTTCCAGCGGCCGCCGCGCCTCGGCGTCGTGCTGGTGGTGGTCGCCGCCATCATGATGCTCACGCCCATGCTGTGGGTGCTGATCCTGAGCTTCAAGGACAATGCCGCGCTGATGGCCGACACCAGCTCGGCCTTCCACCCGCCGTGGACGCTGGCCAACTTCCGCAACATCCTCGGCGAGGGCCAGGTGTTCACCTGGCTGGGCAACAGCGTGATCGTGTCGCTGTCCATGACCGCCGGCGTGCTGGTGCTGTCCTCGCTGGCCGGCTATGCCTTCGCCCGGCTGGATTTCCCCGGCCGCAGGCTGCTGTTCGTGCTGGTGCTGCTGGGCCTGGCCATCCCCGAGCAGGCGGTGATCATCGGCCGCCACCAGATGTTCAGCGCCGTGTCCATGCACAACACCTACACGGCGCTGGTGCTGCCCGGGCTGTCCATGCCCTTCGGCGTGTTCCTGATGACGCAGTACTTCCGCGCCATGCCGAAGGAGCTGGACGAGGCGGCGCGGCTGGATGGCGCCTCGCGCCTCACGATCTTCTGGCGGATCCTCCTGCCGCTGAGCATCCCGGCGCAGGCCACGCTGGGCATCTTCACCTTCCTGCACGCCTGGAACGATTACTGGTGGCCGCTGATCAGCGCCACCGACAAGGAGATGCTGACGCTGACCGTGGGCATCGCGGCCACGCAGATGAACTTCGCCCAGGCCGAGGGCCTGGGCTTCCTGATGGCGCAGGCGGTGTTCGCCGGCCTGCCCACGCTGCTGGTGTACCTGGTGTTCCAGAAGTACATCGTGCGCGCGGTGGCGGGGGCCGCGGGCCAATGAGGCGCTGGCTCGCCCTCCTGGCGCTGGCCCTGCTCGCGGCCGGCTGCGGCCAGAAGGACGATCGCACCCGGCTGGTGATCCAGCGCTTCTTCGGCGCCTGCCAGGCCGAGTACGGTGCCGTGACCGATCCCGGCCAGGCCGAGGGCGAGTGCGGGATCATCACCGCGATGATCAACCAGTTCGAGCAAGCCAACCCGGACCTGCGCGTGGTCGAGAACACGGTGTTCTGGCCGGGCTACGACCAGCTCACCGCGCAGCTCGCCGCCAATGGCGCGCCCGACCTGGTCACCATGCACAGCTCGGCCATCCCGGACTACGAGGCGCGCGGACTGCTCGAGCCGCTGGACGAGCTGCTGGCGGCGGTGGGCATCCACCCGGACCAGTTCACCGAGGCGGCACGGGCCGGGGTGACGGTGGATGGGCACATCATGGGGCTGCCCATCGACGTGTGGGCGCCGCTCTGGCACGTGAACATGAACCTGTTCCAGCAAGCGGGCCTGGTGGAGGACGGCAAGCCTGTGCTGCCCACCAGCACCGAGCAATTCCACGCCCACGCCGCGCAGTTCCGCGAGCGCACCGGCAAGCCCTATTTCATCCAGGTCACGAGCAAGGACTTCGCCGGTCCCATGCGCCTGTTCTACGCCTGGATGATGCAGCAGGGCGCGCCGCCCTTCCGCGATGCGCGGCATGCCAACTTCGACAGCCCGGAGGCGCGGCGCGCGCTGGAATTCATGACCGAGCTGTACCGGCGCGGCCACAGCGCGAGGAACCTCGACTACGCCGGCGCCGTGTCGGCGTTCCTGAAGGGCGAAGGCGGCATCCTGGTCGACGGCACCTGGATGGTGGGCCAGTTCGACGCCGCCGCGAAGGATGCAACCAGCCCGCTGTACCAGGGCTACGCCGTGCGCCCCTTCCCCTTCCTGTTCCAGGGGCGGCAGGTGTCGCTGGTCGACGGCCACAACTGGGTGATGCCGCGCAATCCGCGCCGCACCGAGGCACAGCGCGAGGCCGCGCAGCGATTCCTGGCGTACTTCGCCGCCAACGACTTCCAGTGGGCGCGTACCGGCCACTTCCCGGCCTACCGCGCCATCATCGACAGCCCGGAGTGGCAATCCCTGCCGCATCGCGAGGACATCGCCATCATCACCCGGATCGGCGAGCCCCTGCCCCGCTTCGTGCGGCGGCAGTCGCCCATCGAGTTCATCGTCGGCGAGGAGGCCGCCGCGGCCTTCACCGGCGTGAAGCCCGTCGAGCGCGCGCTGGCCGACATGCAGCGCCGCGCCAACGAGATCCTGCAGAGTTTCTGACAGCAAGGGAGCATTCGTGCAAAAGGCCCGCGTCATCGCCGACCGCGATTTCGTCGTCGACACCCTGGACCGGCGCGTGTTCGGCGCCTTCATCGAGCACCTGGGGCGCTGCATCTATGGCGGGGTGTACGAGCCGGGCCATCCCACGGCCGACGAACATGGCTTCCGCGGCGACGTGCTGGCGCTGGCGCGCGAGCTGGGCGTGACCATCATGCGCTGGCCCGGCGGCAACTTCGTCTCCGGCTACAACTGGCGCGATGGCGTGGGACCGAAGGAGCAGCGCCCGGTGCGCCTGGACCTGGCCTGGTTCTCGAAGGAGACCAACCAGTTCGGCACCAACGAATTCATCACCTGGTGCCGCAAGGCCGGCGTGGAGCCCATGCTGGCGGTGAACCTGGGCACGGCCGGCCCGGAGGAGGCGCGGCAGCTGGTGGAGTACTGCAACCACCCCGGCGGCACCGGGTACTCGGACCTGCGCATCGCACATGGCTATCCCGAGCCCCATGACGTGCGCTTCTGGTGCCTGGGCAACGAGATGGACGGCCCCTGGCAGATCTGCCACAAGAACGCCACCGAGTACGGCCGCGCCGCGCAGGAGGCGGCCAAGGTGATGCGCTGGACCTCCAGCGGCATCACGCTGGCGGCCTGCGGCTCCTCCTACCGCGAGATGCCCACCTACGGCGCCTGGGAGTACGAGGTGCTGGACCACTGCTTCGAGTCGGTGGACTTCATCTCCATGCACCAGTACTTCCACAACCGCGACGACGACATCGCGAAGTTCTTCACCCACGTCGACAAGCTCGACCGCTACATCACCGAGGTGGCGGCCATCGCCGACGCGGTGGCGGCGAA
>QGUX01000039.1 GCA_003242275.1 Pseudomonadota bacterium
GTGAATGCCCCACACTTCCCCGGTTCCCGCGGGTCGCGCGCCTGTGTTTGCCTCCCGGGCGTCCTGGGCGGGGATGTCCGGGTCCACGCTGCGCGACGGCCTGCCCTGCATCACGGCGGCCGACACCCGCTGGGCGCGCTGCGACATCAAGTCGGTGGCGCTGCTGGCCAATGTGCTGCTGCGCCAGCAGGCCTTCGAGGCCGGCGCCAGCGAGGCCATCCTGCTGCGAGATGGGGAGCTCACCGAGGGCAGCGCCTCCTCCGTGCTCGTGGTGAAGGACGGCGTGCTGCTGGCCCCGCCCGAATCCCCGCGCATCCTGCCCAGCACCACGCGGCGCGTGGTCGGTGAGATCGCCGACGCCCTGGGCATCCCCCGCCGCGATGCGCGCATCGACGAGGCCATGCTGCGCTCGGCGGAAGAGATCTGGCTGGCCGCCGGCACGCGCGAGGTGCAGCCGGTGACGCGGTTGGACGGCCGGCCGGTGGGCACGGGCCGTCCGGGCCCGCTGTGGCGGCGCGTGTACGACGAATACCAGCGCATCAAGCGCGCCTGATCAGGCGCGCACCGAGGCGAAGAACTCCGACAGCAGCGCCCCGCACTCCTGCTCGAGCACGCCGCCGAACACGTCGACGCGGTGGTTCAGGCCCTTCAGCGCGAACAGGTCGATCAGCCCACCCGCCCCGCCGGCCTTCGGATCGAAGGCGCCGAACACCACGCGCCGCACGCGCGCATGCACCAGCGCCGCCGCGCACATCAGGCAGGGCTCCAGCGTCACGTACATCACCGTGTCGTCGAGGCGGTAGTTGCCCAGTGCCTGCCCGGCCCGGCGCAGCGCCAGCATCTCCGCATGCGCGGAAGGGTCGTTGAGCTCGATGGGGGAATTGCCGGCCGCGGCGATGACCTCCTCCCCCCGCACCAGCACCGCGCCCACCGGCACCTCGCCGCGCGCGCGGGCCTTTTCGGCCTCGGCGATGGCCAGCCGCATGAAATCCGGATCGCGGCGCATGCAGCCGCCTCAGCCCGCGGCGGGACGCCGCGGCACGAGGACCCTCGCCACCATGTCCTGCACCACCTGCCCGTCCTGGTTCTTCATCACCAGCCGCACGCGCACGATGCCGCGGTCGGGCTTGCTGCGCGAAGGCGTGATCTCGATGATCTCGCCGTGCAGGGTCAGGCGGTCGCCGGCAAAGGCCGGCCGCGGCCAGGTGACCTCGCCACCGGCGCCGATGAATCCCCACGCGAACTGCGGCGCGCCGGTGACCAGCAGGCGCATGGTCAGCGCGGCCGTGTGCCAGCCGCTGGCCGCGAGGCGGCCGAACAGGCTCTCCTCGGCCGCCGCCTCGTCGAGGTGGAAGGGCTGCGGGTCGAACTGCCGCGCAAAGGCCTTGATGTCCCCGGCGGTCAGTTCCACCGGCCCGTTGGTGAACGTCTGGCCGACGGCCAGGTCCTCCAGGTAAACCTTTCCGTCCACGCTGCCTCCGGATCGGCGGATGCTCAGTGCTTCGCGGCCATCGCCGAGCGCGGCAGCAGCAGCAGCGCCGCCAGCGTCAGCAAGCCGGCCACCGAAAGATACCAGCCCACCGCCGAAAGGCCGTAGCGCCCGGCCAGCCAGGTGGCCGCATAGGGCGTCAGCGAGGCGCCGACAATGCCGGCGAAGTTGAAGGTCAGCGAGGCGCCGGTGTAGCGCACCGGCGTGGGGAACAGCGAACCCAGCGCAGCGCCCAGCGGCCCGTAGGACAACCCCATCAGGAACAGCCCGACCGACAGGCACAGCAGCACCATGCCCTGGCTGCCGGCCGACAGCATGGGCGCGTACACGAAGCCGAAGACGGCCATCGACGCGGCCGCCACCATCAGCACGGTGCGCGGGTCGATGCGGTCGGCCCACAGCGCCGACAGCGGAATGGAGATGGCGAAGAACACCACCCCGGCCATCTGCAGCAGCAGGAACTGCTCGCGGGTGTAACCGAGCTCGCTCACGCCCCAGGACAGCGAGAACACCGTCATCAGGTAGAACACCACGAAGGTGACCACCGAGGCGAACACGCCCAGCACCAGCCTCCCCGGCCACTCGCGCAGCACGTGGGCCATCGGCAGCTGCACGCGCTCGTTGCGCTCGATGGTGCGGCGGAACGAGGGCGTCTCCTCGATGCGCAGCCGCACGTACAGCCCCACCAGCACCAGCGCGGCGCTGGCCAGGAAGGGCACGCGCCAGCCCCACGCCATGAACTGCCCATCGTCGAGCTGCCGGGTCAGCAGCAGGAACACACCCGAGGACAGGATGAAGCCCAGCGGCGCGCCGAGCTGCGGGAACATGCCGTACCACGCCTGCCTGCCCGGCGGCGCGTTCTCGGTGGCCAGCAGCACCGCACCGCCCCACTCCCCGCCGAGGCCGAAGCCCTGCCCGAAGCGGCACAGCGCCAGGAGCGCCGGCGCGACGATGCCGGCCGTGTGGTAGGTGGGCAGCAGGCCGATGAACACCGTGGACAGGCCCATGGTCAGCAGTGCCGCCACCAGCGTCGCCTTGCGGCCGATGCGGTCGCCGTAGTGCCCGAACACCGCCGAGCCCACCGGCCGCGCGAAGAAGGCCAGCGCGAAGGTGGCCAGCGACTGCAGCGTGGCCGCGCCCGGATCGGAGGCCGGGAAGAAGAGCTGGGGAAACACCAGCACCGCGGCCGTCGCGTAGATGTAGAAGTCGAAGAATTCGATGGTCGTGCCGATCAGGCTCGCGAACAGCACGCGACGCGGCGAGTTACCCGACATGCTCTCCCCGGATCAGGCGCTCGGGGGCGCCTGTGTCATTTTTCTACGAAGGCACGCTCGATGACGTAGTCGCCCGGCTCGCCGATGCGCGGCGAGATGTGGAAGCCCCGCTCATCGAGCAGCCGGCGCGTGTCCTCGAGCATGCCCGGCGATCCGCACAGCATGAAGCGATCGTCGGCCGGGTTCAATGCCGGCAGGCCCACGCGCTCGGCCAGCGAGCCGTCGGCGATCTGGTCGGTGATGCGGCCCTGGTTGCGGAAGGCCTCGCGCGTCACGGTGGGATAGTAGATCAGCTTCTCGCGCACCATCTCCCCCAGGATCTCGTGCTGCGGCAGCTCCTCGCTGATGAAGTGCGAGTAGGCCAGGTCGCTGACGTGGCGCACGCCATGGGCCACCACCACCTTCTCGAAGCGCTCGTAGACCTCGGGGTCCTGGATGATGGACAGGAACGGCGCCAGCCCCGTGCCCGTGCCCAGCAGGTACAGGTGCCGCCCGGGCTTCAGGTCGTGCAGCACCAGCGTGCCGGTGGGCTTGCGGCTGACCAGCACCTCGTCGCCCTCCTTCAGGTGCTGCAGGCGCGAGGTCAGCGGGCCGTTGGGCACCTTGATGGAGAAGAACTCCAGGTGCTCCTCCCAGTTGGGGCTGGCGATGGAATAGGCGCGCAGCAGCGGCCGCCCGTCCACGGGCAGGCCCAGCATCACGAAATGACCGCTCTCGAAGCGGAAACCCGGATCCCGCGTGGTGCGGAACGAAAACAGGGAGTCGTTCCAGTGGCGCACGGCCAGGACCCGCTCGCTCGCAACTGCTGCCATCTGCCTTCCGGTCTCCTTGCGAAAAGGGATGGCAAGGCTAAGGGGTTTTTGATAGCGGAAAAAGCCTGAACACGCTTAATCCAATAACGAGACTGGATAAGCGTGCTGCAGGGCAGCAGGCCTTACTTGACGCGGTTGACGCGCACCCAGCCGCTGCCGCCCCGGCTCTGGCGGGCCATGCGGTAGCCGCCCATGCGGCCACGGTTGATCTCCACCGTGTCGCCGGGCTCGACCTGGAAACGGCTGTCCATGTCCATCTGCTGCCAGACCTGGCCGTTGTCCAGCACCATGCGGTAGACGTTCGGCCGGGTCTCGCGCACCTCCGTGACCTGGGCGACCAGCGTGCGCGGCGTCTCCTGGTCGGCCTCGCGCACGGAGCGGCGCAGGTGCTCGGCGCCGAACCCCGCGACCGCATCGGGAGCCTGGGCTTCCCCGGCGCGGGCCGGCGCGGCCGGGGGAGCGGTCGGCGCGGCCGCCGACGCGGCAGGCGCAACCGCCTGCCCGGCGCCGGCCGCGGGGCCGGTCCTGAAGATCGCGTCGTAGCACACCAGTCGCTCGAGGCTGTCGGCGATGCCGGCGCAGCGCTGGCCGCGCTGTGCCGCATCCTCGGCCGCGAAGGCCGTGGGCCCCAGGAGCATCACCGCCAGACCGATCAGCCGCCTGTCCATGCCATCTCCCCGCGTGCCCGATGCGGCGCCTTCAGGCGTTCGCCGCGGGCTTCTTGTCCCAGGCCTTCTTGCTGTCGTCGTCGCCGGCCACCGAGTACAGCACCTGCGCATTGCGGGTCTTCTGGAAGTCCTCCAGCGACTGGCCGCGCATGGCCGCGTAGATGTGCAGGTTGGTGGTGCCGACCACGGCGCCGAACTTCTCCAGCAGGAAGAAGATCACGCCATAGTGGATCAGGCCGCGCCAGTCGCGCCGGCGCACCAGGTCGCGCTCCTCCTCGGTGAGCTTGTGCTGCTCGAACAGCGGCTCGGGATCCTCGAGGAACTGCTTGCGGAATTCAGGCTTGACCAGCTCGTGCAGGAAGCGGTTCAGGCGGAAGGCCTTCACGCTGCGCTCGATGGTGTACGGGTACGTGCCTTCGAGCTTCTCGAGGCCGTCGTACTGCTCGGTCATGCGCTTGACGTACTGCTCGGCCGGTTCCTCGATGGGATCGCCCAGGTCCTCGTAGATGACCGTGGAGATCGCCGTCATCGACGGCAGGTAGTAGGTCTGGTGCGTCTTGCGCACATCCTTCGACAGCGCGCCGCGCATCATCAGCCACATCACCACCTCGGCGCCCTCCATGCCGCCCAGCGTGGCGTACTCGGCGATGGTGACCTTGGTCAGGCTCTCCGGGTCCTTCTCCAGCCGCTCCAGGAACTCCATGTCCCAGGGCGTGTTGTTGAAGCCGCAGCGCTCGCCGTGCACCTGGTGCGACAGGCCGCCGGTGCCGACCACGGCCACCTTGATGTCCTCGGGATAGGACAGGATGGCCTTGCGCAGCGCGCGGCCCAGCTTCCAGAAGCGCAGCGGCGTCGGGATGGGCGGGTTCAGCACGCCGCACTGGAACGGCACGATGCGGCAGGGCCACTCCTTCTCGTGCGGCAGCAGCAGCGACAGCGGCGAGAACACGCCGTGGTCCAGGTCCTTGCCCTGGAAGTACGACAGGTCGAACTCGTCGGCCACGAGGCCCGCGGCGATGTGCGCCGCGAGCTTCGTGTCGCCCTTGAACGGCGGCAGCTTGCGCCGTCCGCCGCCCTCGTCCGCCGGCCAGTACTCCTCGCCCACGCCCAGGGCGAAGTGCGAGTAGTGGTCGAGGAAGAACGAGGTGATGTGGTCGTTGAAGATGTACAGCAGGACATCGGGCCTGTTCCGCGCGAGCCAATCCTGCACGGGCTTGTAGCCGTCGAAGATCGGCTTCCAGACCGGATCCTCATGCTTCTTCGCGTCGAGCGCGAAACCGATGGTGGGTGTGTGAGAGGTGGCGATCCCACCGATGATCCTGGCCATTTACGTGAACTACCCTTTATCTGCTGGACAAACCTGTATTGATCAACGACCCTCGGCCTGGCGGCGGGTCTCCTCGCCGATGGCACGCTGGTCCTGGGCACGCGAGGAGCGCAGGCCGAAGAAGCCTTCCTTGGTCTCGGCCGAGACCACGTAGCCGCCCTCGGTGCCGTCGCGGAACGGCGCGGCATTGACCGTGATGGTGTCGCCCACCTTCACCATGCCCTTGCGGTAGCCGCCACGGTACATGTTGTTGGTGCTGTGGCCCTCGAAGCGCACCTCGCGCTTGCCCTTCTCGTCATTCAGTTCGATCACCAGCCGCATGTGCGGGTTGATCGCGGCAAAGTCCTTGACGACGCCGGTGTAGGAAACCTGGCGCGTGAAGTCGAACTGCACGGCCGAGTGGTGGGCCATGGCCGCGCCGGCGGCCAGCGCCGCGACGGCCAGAGTCATGGTACGGATGATCTGCTTCATGGGCTTAGTCCTTGGCTACGCTAACGCTGTCGGGATTGAAGGGATTCGGAACGCCGCGCTCCTTGGCGACCTCGGCAATGCGGTCGAGCCACATCTCCTCGGGGCACTCGTAGGGCAGCAGCCGGCCGTTCGGAACCTCGGCCCACCGCTTCGTCATCACGACGGGCTGGGTGTAGAACTTCGGGTCGATCATGGTCATCTCGACCTTCAGGATGCGGCGGCCCTGGGCGTCCTTGCCGTCGAGGCTGTAGCGCTCGATGATCTTCGCTTCGTCCGAGTGGGGCGTGCGCTGGTCGACCTGGTCCACCAGGTTGTCGGTCTCGACCACCAGCACGTCGCCCTCCCAGCGGCCGGAGGAATAGCCGTTGCGGCCCGGGATGCGGTCCTCCGGCGGGGCGTTGCGGTCGCCGAAGTAGACGCGGCGCACCTCGGTGTGCGCCTCGTAGATGATGGTGATCTGCTCGGGGCGCTGGATGATCTCCATGGGGTAGGCGCCGGAACCCAGCATCGAGCCGGGCATGCCGGTACCCACGCACCAGCGGCCCGGCGAGTCATCGGTGCCGTCAGTGAGCTTGCGGTAGGCCTCCAGGCGCGCGCGCCCATAGGGCGTGAGAGGCAGTGCCCCCGTGGCCGGCGAGCTGTTGCCGCCCGTGGACGAACCGGCCGTGGTCCAGACGCCGGTGAAATCCGGCGGCGCGGCCGCGGCCATGGCCGCCGCGCAAAGCAGGGCGGCGGCGGCGCCCGTTGCGCCCCGCATCACGATCTTCAGTCGACCCATACCCATCCCCGTTTTTTCTTGGGTGCAAACCAGTCCCCGAAGCGTAGGCTTGCCCCTCCGGGCTGTCAAAACGTGCCCCGGGCAGTCTTCCCTTCTCGCGCATAATCCTTGGAATGCTTCCTTCGCTATATGTTCCGCACGGCGGCGGGCCGTGCTTCTTCATGGAAGATCCCGAGGGGATCTGGACGGGGATGGGCGAGTTCCTGCGCGCCCTGCCCGCTTCGCTGCCCGAACGGCCGCGCGCCATCCTGGTGGTCTCCGGCCACTGGGAGACCCGGGGACTGGCCCTGACCGGCTCGGCCCGGCCGCCGCTGGTCTACGACTACTACGGCTTCCCGCCGCACACCTACCAGCTCCGCTACGACGCGCCGGGATCGCCCGAACTGGCCGAACGGGCGGCCCGGCTGCTGGCCGACGCGGGGTTCGCCGCCGGCATCGACCCGGCGCGCGGCCTCGACCATGGCGTGTTCGTGCCGCTGAAGGTGGCCTTCCCCGCGGCCGACATCCCGGTGGTGGAGCTGTCGCTGGATGCCCGGCTGGACGCCGGCTTCCACCTGGAAGTGGGCCGCGCGCTCGCGCCGCTGCGCGCCGAGGGCGTGCTGGTGATGGGCGCGGGCATGAGCTTCCACAACCTCAGGGCGCTGGGGGATCCGCGCCTCACCGGTCCCTCGCGCGAGTTCGACGCCTGGCTGAACGAGGCGGCCTGCGACGACGCCAGGATGCGCGCCGCGGCGCTGTCGCGCTGGCAGGAGGCGCCGGCCGCGCGGCTGGCGCACCCGCGCCACGAGCACCTGCTGCCGCTGATGGTGGCGGCGGGCGCCTCCGATGCGCCCGGACGGCGCATCTACAACGAGCTGGTGCTGGGCACCTGGATTTCCGGCTTCGCCTTCGACTGAAGGTTCAGGCGAACAGCGCCACCAGCAGCGGCGTGGCCAGCACGTTCAGCACGCCGGTGAGCACCATGGCCAGTCCCGCGATGGCGCCCTCCTCCCGGCCGTCCGCGTGCAGGGCGTGCGCGGTGCCGATGGCGTGGGCGGCCACGCCCCAGGCCACGCCCCTGGCCAGCGTGGAGCGCGCGCCGATGCGCGTGAGCATCAGGTCGCCGGCCAGTGCACCGACCAGGCCGGTGATGATGACGAACACCGCGGTCAGTCCCGGCACCCCGCCGAGCTCGCGCGACACTTCGATCGCGAACGGCGTGCTGATCGAGCGGGGCAGCAGGGACAGCAGCATCTCTCCCTCGAGTCCCGCCAGCCGGGCCAGCGCCCAGCCCGAGGTGATGGCGGCGAGGCTGCCGGCCACCATCGCGGCCAGCAGCACGGGCCAGTGCGCGCGCACCAGCGCGCGCTGCTCCCACACCGGCACGGCGAAGGCCACCACGGCGGGGCCGAGCAGCACAACCAGCCACTGCGTCCCGGCGATGTACTGGCCATAGGGGGTGTGCGTAGCGAGGAGGATGGTCCCCAGCACCACCGGCGTGACCAGGATGGGTGCGAGCAGCGGAGTGGGCCAGCGGCGGTGGCAGCGACGCGCCAGGGCGAACACGGCCAGGGTCAGCAGCGACCAGGCCGCGCCCGAGACGAGCCGGGGGCAGTCAACGTCCATCGCGGGCCCGCAGGCGGATCGCCAGGCACACGGTCCACGCCGTCACCGCCATCACCACGGCGCTGCCCGCCACGATCACCAGCAGTACCGCCAGGCCCGTGGCGCCCAGGAACTGCGGATACTCGAGGATGGCCAGCAGCGCCGGCACGAACAGCACCAGCATGCGGTCGAGCAGCCAGCCGGCGCCCGGCGCGATGCGCGCCTCCGGCAGCCAGCCCGTCGCCAGCAGCGCCAGGAGCAGCCCGAAGCCGACGATGCTGCCGGGGAGCGGGATGCCCGCCAGGCGCACCAGCACCTCGCCCACCCACCACAGCGCGAACAGCAGGCCGAGATGCAGCAGCGGGCCCGCGGAGCGGGCCAGTCGCGTGAGGACGCCGCCGGGCACGCTTCAGGCCAGCGGCATGCCGATCAGCAGGCGGTGCAGCCACAGCACCGTGGCCAGGTACAGCGCCAGGCCGAGCACCACCGCGATGATGTCGTTGCGCAGCGAGGGCGCCGGCAGCGGCATCATCATCGGGCGCGGCGGACGCCGCCCCACCGAGATGCGGTCGAACACCGCCCACACCAGGAAGCCGCCGAACAGCAGCACGTCGGCCAGCATGCCATTGGCCAGCAGGTGCGCCACCGCCCAGGTCTTCACCGCCACCAGCATCGGGTGCTTCAGCGCCTGCCTGATGCGGCCGGGCAGGTAGGCCGCGAAGATCAGCGGGAACACCGGCAGCATCAGGGCGAAGGTCACGTGGCGCAGCCACACCGGCGGGAAGTACAGCGGCACCGGATGGCGCCGCGCCTCGGCGTAGCCGATCACCAGCAGCACGAAGCCGGCCAGCGACAGCAGCGAGTAGATGCCGCGCCAGGCGTTCACGCCCATGGCCGCGGCCCAGGCATCGCGCCGCCGTGGCGCCACGATGGAGATCGAGTGCACTCCGAGGAAGAGCACCAGGCCGATGATCAGCAGCAGCATCGCATCTCCTCCTTGTTCCGGTCGTTCAGGCGCGCTGCATGTCCCCGTCGATGGGAATGAGCTGCCCCGAGATGGACTTGCCCGCGTCCGAGGCGAGGAACACGGCGAGCTGGGCGATGTCCGCCGGATCCACCAGCGCCTTCAGCGACTGGTTGGCGAGGCCGAGGCGCTTTTCCTCCTCGATGCTGCGGCCCGACAGGGCCGCGCGGCCCGCGAACACGCGCTCGGCTCGCTCGCCGGCCACCGCACCCGGCGCGATGGCGTTGACGCGGATGTTGTACTGGCCCAGCTCCATCGACAGCGTCTTGGTCAACCCCACCAGTGCCCACTTGGTGGCCGAGTACGGCGCGCGATTGGCATAGCCGAACCGCCCCGCCGCCGACGACATGTTGATGATGGCGCCGCCACCGGCCGCGATCAGGTGCGGGATGGCGAGCCGCGCCACGTCGAAGGCGCCGTTGAGGTTCACGCGCAGCACCGCGTCCCAGTCGGCCGGGTCCAGTTCGTGCAGCGGCCTGGTGGGGCCACCGATGCCGGCATTGTTCACCAGCACGTCGAGGCCGCCGAGGTGCGCGATGGCCGCGGGCACCCAGGCCGACACGGCGGCGCGGTCGCCCACGTCGCAGCGGCGCGCATGGATGCCCGGCATCTCCTCCATGGCGCGCGCCAGCGCCGCCTCGTCGACGTCGCAGATGGCCACGCGCGCGCCGGTGGCGTGGAAGGCGCGGGCAATGGCAAGGCCGATGCCACCGGCACCGGCGGTGATGAGGACACGGGACATGGGCGCAGTGTAACCGGGTCCGGAGGCTGCGCGACCGCGATGGCGGCGCCGGTCCGGCCTACTGCCCCGGCGCGCGGCGCGCCGTGAGCACCTTGACCGGTTCGGCCAGCATCTGGCCCTTCATGGCCGGGTGGCGCGCCTCGGGACTGCGTGGCAGTTCCAGCATGGCGCGCACCACGTCCATGCCCTGCACCACGCGGCCGAACACCGCATACCCCGGATCGCTGCCGTCGGGCGTGCCGTCCATCGAGACCAGGTCGCCCACCACGATGAAGAAATCGGCGGTGGCCGTGCCCGGCGCCTCGCGCGCCATCGAGATGGCGCCGTCCACGTGCGACAGGCCGGTCTGCCGCGGGGACTCGTGCGCAATGGGCTTGAACACCTTGTCCGAGCGGTTCTGCAGCCCCCCCTGCACGATGGCGTAGCGGCCGTCCTCGCTGACCTTGTGCGCGCGATAGAAGGTCATGCCGTCGAAGCGCTTCGCGTCCACGTAGCGCAGGAAGTTCGCGGCCGTGACGGGCGCGCGCTCGACCTCCAGCGCGATGTGGATCTCCCCCATGGTGGTGGCCAGGATGACCGTGGTGGTGGCCGGTGCGGGTGCCTGCGCAGCCTCCGCGGAGCCGGTGGACGCCTCCGGGTTGCCGGCTGGATCAACGGCAGGTGACGCAGCCTCCAGGGCGACGGCCTCGCCGGTGGCCACCGCCCCTGTCCCGCCGGCCTCCTCCGCTGCCTGCTGCGCGCCGGCGAGCATGCCGGATCCGCAGAGGAGGACTGCCAGCAACAACCCGTGGCGATGATGGATGCGCTTCATGGGACCCGATCGTATGATCCCCCCGCCACGGAAGACAATGCAGGGGGGCTGAATGAAGCGCATCATCATCGCCGGATTGCTTGTCCTGTCAGGCATCACCCCGGCCCTCGGCGCCGCGCCCGAATGCGACCGCGCCTGTCTTTCCGGCCTCATCACCCAGTACGTGGACGCGCTGGTGGCGCGCGACCCGGCACGCCTGCCGCTGGCGCCGGACGTGCGCTTCACCGAGGACTCCCGCGAACTTCCGCTCGGCCAGGGCCTGTGGCAGGCCACCCTTGCCAGGGGCGCCTTCCGCCACGACTACCTCGACGTGCGCGCGCAGGTCGCCGCCGCGCACGTGGAGCTGCGCGAGGGCGCGCAGCCGGTGCTGTTCTCGCTGGTGCTGTACGTGAAGGAACGGCGCATCGCCGGCATCGAGACCCTGGTCCAGCGCATCACGCCCGGCTCGCGCATGCAGCCCACCATGCTGGGCTCGCCGCTCGCGCACCTGGACGACCCGGTGCCGGCGGAGCGCCGCATGTCGCGCAACGCGATGATCCGCACCGCCCTCACCTACACCGAGGGCCTGCGCATCGGCAGTTTCGTCAACGCGCCCACGCCCTTCGGGCCGCAGGCCTACCGCGTGGAGAACGGCATGTTCATGGCCGGATACGGCTGCCCGCGCGAGAGCTGCCCGGACATCCTCACGCAGCGGATCATCCCGCACCCCGACGTCGTCGCCAGCGTCGCCGCGGTGGACGAGGAGAAGGGCGTGGTGCTGCTGTGGATGAACTTCGGCGACACCAATTCCTACGGCCCGGGCAATGCGCTGGTCACGCTCGAGGCCTTCAAGGTGTACGACGGGCAGATCCACGTGGTGCATGCCTTCTTCCGCACGCTGCCGGCGGCCACGCAACGCAACTGGCCCACGCTGGACGCGATGAACGTGCCGGCACCGGGCAGCATCGAGGCGCGCCTGCGCCGCGCCGAGGACGAGGCGGCCATCGAGCGGCTGCTGCTGGAATACGGCCGCACGCTCGATGCGCGCGACTTCGCCGCGTACGCGGCGCTGTTCGCACCCGAGGGCAAGTGGAAGGGCGCGCTGGGCACCTACACGGGCCCGAAGGAGATCCAGGAGGCGATGGAGCGCATCTTCGCCGCCGCCACCGACATTCCCAGGGGCAGCAACTTCCACGTGATGTCGAACTTCATCATCGACGTGCAGGGCGACCGCGCCACGGCGAAGTCGATGTTCGTGTTCTACCGCATGGAGGGCAACAAGCCCGTCGCCGAGGTCGCCGGCCGCTACGAGGACGTGCTGGTGCGCATCGGCGGCGTGTGGAAATTCCTGGAGCGCAACGCACTGCCGCCGGGCTGACCGCGAACGCTCCAGCATGGATCGCCGCGGACGTGGGTGGAACTCCCCCGCCGCGGTGTCGCCGTAGGAAGGCACCGACCGCCGCTGCGGACCCTGTGCCGATGGCCGCCCGGGAACGGCCCGCGCATGTTGGCGCGGTCGCGGACCATCGATCCCGAACGGAGGCTCCATGCAGACTTTCAACCAGGACCGGATCGCGAAACTCGCCTACCAGCTCTGGCAGGACCGCGGATGTCCGCAAGGGTCGCCCGAGGTGGACTGGGAGCGCGCGGTGGAGATGCTGGAAGCCGGTTCCGCCGATGCCGGCAACGAGGTCCTGTCGGCGCCCTCGCCATTGCCGGCGGGTTTCGTGCAGGGAGCCGAAGGCGCCCGGGCGGAGGAAGCGGGCGCAGCGCCCGCCTCGCCACAGGCGCCGGCCGGATCACGGGACGGCGACGCCACCGCCCCTTCGGCCGCGGCCTCGCGCCCGCGCGGCAAGGGCCGGTCAGCCCGCCGGCCCTCCCCCTGAAGCGGTCCGCTTCCAGCAGCGCAGCACCTCGGCCACGCTCCAGGCCTGTGCAATGCAGCCGTGCGGAGCATGCGGCGGCTCGCCGTCGAACACCTCGCTGATCGTTCCCAGTCCTGCCACCTGCAGGTGCGCGGGAAAGGCCGCCAGCATGCGGCGGGCCGCGGCGGGGTCCTCCCAGGTCTTCAGCCATGCGTCCACCCAGGCCCCGAGCAGCCACGGCCACACCGTGCCCTGGTGGTAGGCCGCATCGCGCGCCGCGAGGTTGCCATGGTAGTTGCGCGCATATTCCGGGTCGGATTCCTCCAGCGTGCGCAGGCCCACCGGTGTCAGCAGCGCCCCGGCCACGACCTCGAGCACGGCCGGCCAGCGCCGCCGCTCGAGCACCGGATGATCCAGCGAGATCGCGAACAGCTGGTTCGGCCGCAGGCGCGCGTTGTTGCCCTCCTCGCCGTCGACCACGTCGAACAGGCAGTTGCGCGCGGGGTTCCAGAACTTCCGGTTGAAGGAGTCGCGCACCTGCCGGGCGATGGCGAGCCATGACTCGCCCGCCGCCCCTTCCCACTCCGCCATCAGGCAGAGGGCGTTGTACCAGAGCGCCTGGATCTCCACCGGCTTGCCGCGGCGGGGGGTGACGATCCAGTCGCCCATGTGCGCATCCATCCAGGTCAGCGCGTGCCCGGGCGTGCCGGCCCGCAGCAGGCAGTCCTCCTCGTCGATGCCGATGCCGAAGCGCGTGCCTTTGAGGTGGTGGCGCAGGATGTCGCGCAGCACAGGCATCAGCTCGTCGAACACGCCCACGTCGCCACTCGCCTTCACGTAGCGGTTGATGGCGTGGAAGTACCACAGCGTGGCGTCGGCGGTGTGGTAGGCACCCAGGCGGGAACCTTCCGGAAACAGGTTCGGCAGCAGTCCGTCGCGCACGTAGTGCGCGAAGGTCAGCAGCGGGGCGCGCGCCTCGCCGTGGCGGCCCGTGGCCAGCATCAGGCCCTCCAGCGCGATCATCGTGTCGCGGCCCCAGTCGAGGAACCAGTGGTAGCCGGCCACCACGGTGCGCAGCGCATGCCCGTGGCGCGCGGCCTCGGTGCTCTCGTCGAGGCGGTTCTCCGGCAGGATGAGGAACTGGTCGGCGGCCACCGCCAGCCGTGCGAGGAAGGGATCGTGCCCGGCACCCGCCGCTCTCACCAGCTCCTGGCTGCGTCGCCGCTCCTCATCGAAGGTGCGCAGCGCATGGCCGCGCGGATGCATCTCCTCGGTGGTGAACACCAGCACCACCGGCTCGCCGGGCTTCGCCTCCCACTGGAAGTAGCCCGGGCTGGAGAGCGCCTCGTGGCTGGCGTAACCGCGCACCTGCTCGCGCCACAGGCCGGCATCGGGCACCTCGACGCTCTCGGGAATGAAGGGGGCGCAGACCGGCAGCATGCGCATGGCCATCCACAGTTCGCTGCCGGCCAGGCCCACGCGGCAGCTTCCATCCTCCTCCACCGCCAGTTCGAAGGGGCCGTGGCCGGGCTGGCGCAGCGGCGCGTCCTGCCGCCGGAACGGCAGGAAGGGACGGATGCGTACCATCGTCGGCGGACCCGAGGTCACCTCGTAGCGCAGCAGCGTGGCATTGCGCTGGTGTGGCATCACCAGCTGGCGGGTGAGCGTCACGTCGCCGCAGCGGAAGGTCCAGCAGGCCATGTTGCCCTCGAGCCTGAAGGACTCGAGGTACGGCGCATTGCCCGGGTCCAGCGGCCGGCCGATGTGGTCGGAGCCGCCGAGGCGGCACACCCCTCCGGCGCAGTGGATTTCCTCGTCGAGGCGCGACACCAGCACGTGCCGGCCGCGTGGACGCTGCAGGTTGGGCACGAACACGCCGTGGTAGCGGCGCGTGCACACGCCGGCCAGCGTGCCGGAGGCATAGCCGCCCAGTCCGTTGGTAACCAGCCATTCACGGTTGCGCCAGGCCTCGGCGTCCGCCACGTCGGGCAGCTCGATGTCGAGCACCGTCACGGGCGCTGCTCCCCGCACCGCACCGCGGTGAGCAGCATCGCCGACTGGCCGGGAATCAGCCAGCCGCGCCCGGGAACCGGATCGACGGTGCCGCTGCCGCCGTAGTCGACATGGTCGCTGGACCAGCGCAGGATCCACTGGCGTCCCGGCGGCGCCGCCAGCAGCGGCTCGGGCAGCGGCTGCTCGCGGATGTCGCGGCCGAGGTTCACCACCAGCAGGCGGTCGCCCTCGCCATCGTCGTACCAGCGCAGCACGAAGGCATGCTCGCCCAGCACCGCGCCGCCGAGGCCGCGCCGGCCCTGGCCGCGCAGCACCGGGTCCTCGCGCCGGAGCCGGAGCAGGTCGCGATGCATCCTGAGCGTCGGGTTGTCGGCCGTGCATTCGCGCCAGTCCAGCTTGCAACGCCTGAACGTGGCCTCGTCCGCGGGATCGGGGATGAACGCCTGGCCGTCGGCCGACTTCGCGCTGGCGAACTGCGACAGGAACCTGCGCCGTCCCTCGTGCACCAGCCGCGCCAGCTCCGGCTGGTGATCGGCGAAGAACAGGAAGGGCGCCGACGCGGCGAACTCCTGCCCCATGAACAGCAGCGGCGTCTGCGGTCCCAGCAGCAGCGTGGCCGTCAGCGCGCGGAACACGCCGGGACTGGTGAGCTGGTGCAGCCGCCGCCCGGTGACGCTGTTGGCCACCTGGTCGTGGTTCTGCAGGAAGCTCACGCACTGGCTGGGTGAACCGCGCAGCGGCGCGCCGCGGAACTGGTCCTGCCAGGGGTAGTACTGTCCCTGGTACAGGAAGCCGCGCACCGACGCCGAGACCAGTTCCTGCGCGGTGCCGAGGTAGTCGTGGTAGTAGGCCTCCCGCCGCCCGGTGGCCGCCACCATCGCGCTGTGGTGGAAATCATCGTTCCACATCGCGTCGATACCCTGCCCCCCCTCCTCCACCGGCAGCAGGTGCGTGGCCTCCTCCGGCTCGTTCTCGGCGATCACCAGCACGCGCCGGCCGCCGGCGGCGAGCCGCACCGCCGCGGTCAGTTCGGCGATGATGTGGCGCGGGCTGTCGTCGAAGATGGCCTGGGTAGCATCCAGCCGCAGGCCGTCGAGGTGGAACTCGCGCACCCACTCGCAGGCATTGGCGATCACCATGTCACGCACCGCGGCCGAATGCGGCCCGTCGTAGTTGATGGCCTCGCCCCATTCGGTGGCGCGCTGGCTGAAGTAATGCGGGCTGAAGCAGCGCAGGTAGTTGCCGTCCGGCCCGAAGTGGTTGTAGACCACGTCGAGGATCACCCCGATCCCCTCGGCATGCGCGGCGTCGACGAAGGCCTTGAAGGCGTCGTAGTCGCCGTAGTGGTGCGAGGGCGCGAACCAGTCCACGCCGTCGTAGCCCCAGTTGAAACGGCCGGGGCATTCGGCCAGCGGCATCACTTCCACCGCGGTGACGCCGAGTTCCCGCAGGTGCGCGAGCCTCTTCGCCGCGGCGGCGAAGGTGCCTTCCTCGGTGAAGGTGCCGACGTGCAGTTCGTACAGCACCAGCCCTGCCAGTTCGATGCCGTGCCAGGATCCGTCCCGCCAGCGGTAGGCATGGCGGTCCACGACCATCGAGGGACCGTGAGGCCCCTGCGGCTGGAAGCGGCTGCAGGGATCGGGCAGGCGGCGGCCGTCGACGATGTACCAGTAGAGCTGGCCGGCGCTGATGCCGTCCACCTCCGCTGCGTGGTAGCCGTCCTCGATGGGCACCAGGGGCAGGCGCCGTGACGAGGGACCTTCAAGTTCCACCAGCACCTGCTTCGCGGCGGGTGCCCAGACGCGGAACTGGCAGCGCGTGCCTGAAAGCGTGGCCCCGAGCATCAGTGCGCCTCCTCCTGCTGCCGCGCCAGCACCGCGCAGGGCAATGTCGCCAGCAACCCACTGGCCATCAGGCGCTGGCCCTCGCCGTTGCCGTTGCCATTGCCGCTGCCCTCGACCAGGTGGGTGCGCCGGGCCAGCAGGTCCCCGCAACGCCCCCCCGGGTCCCCCGGCGGCAACAGGAGGCGGGGGCCCTGCCACACCGCCCCGCCACCCGGGGGCCGGGGGCCCACCCGCACAAACTGTCCGGCCAAC